>JAYWHD010000080.1:0-3315 GCA_043777895.1 Betaproteobacteria bacterium
CAGACAAATTTTCTCCAGCAACCGAATACACAGATTGTTTGATAAAATTAGATAGTTTTTGTTTTGAGCCTATGTAATTCATTTAGTCGTCTGGATAAATTTTCTATACGCTACTGGATCGTATTGATAGCAACCAACGCAACCTAATTCCTTTGTATAATTTTCATCTCCTTCATAAAAAGAATATTGATTTCCTTCTAGACTTTTTGCATCCCAGCGTAAATTAGTTTCTTTGCAACGTTTGCAAATTTGCCTTTTAGCATCGTTAGCTACTTTTGTTAAAGGTTGAAAGTCTTCAAATGTTTGAGTTTTAGTACTAGAAACTCTCTGATCATCTTTTCTGCCGTCTTTGTGGTCAATTTCTATTTTTGTGTTTTCAGAGTTGCCTTTTATGCCAGACATAACACAATTTTTAGTTTTATAAAACTCTTTAATGTCTTGACGGATATTTTGATTGAAAGTTTCTTTTTTATTAAAGCCTGTTAGTTTAATTGCATCAATAGAGTTTCCAGCTGTCTTTAATCTATCAAGCTCCAAAATATATTCTTTATCCACACTTGAACCTGCTCTACACCAACCTCTGCCGTTTCCAAGTTGCAAACCTTTATAAGTTTCAGTAAATTCAGAAGTTGAAACCCAATGACTAATTCCGTCTTTATCAGGCTTTGCTAATTCAATAAATAAGTCTTTCTTTGTCATAAATTAAAACCTTTTTTTAAAACAAAAATATACTCGTGCTTGAAAATATAATAATCGCTACTCATTGCACGATAAGTCCAAATTCCATTTTTACCAAGTTTCCCTTTATTGCCCTCTATGTTTTTTACAATAACGCTCTTCAGCTTTGTTTTAAAATTTCGTTTAATTGCTTACTTTAAATATTAAATACGGTTATTTACTTAATCATTTTAGTTGTTTTAAATTTAACAAAGCCTTGCACAATACCAAGGTTTCATCAATCAAGCTAGGTCCCGGCTGATGAAACCGCTCACCATTAAGCGTAACAATAACTGGTTTAAACTGTACGGTGTTTGGGAAAGCGTGTATTAAGGTGTACCACGGACTATTTTTACCATACAACACGTTAGCATCAAGCTGCATATCGGTTGTAGGTGCAGTCATAATAATCACTTTAGGTTGCTCACGTAAAACTTGTGCCAAACTAACTGTAGGGGTTAAACCTTTAGCATCAGCAAATATATTACGTAAGCCGCAATGACGCATTGCATCAGTTAAAACGTGCCTCCCGTTAATAGTCATTAACGGCTTATGCCAAACAGGGTGAAATGTGGATATTAGGTTTTCAATATTTTGGTTATTTTCAGTATTTTGATTGTTTTGATTATTTTGATTAAAATCTTTAAGGGCTTGAAAACGCGTTTTTAAAGAGGATAATTGGGCATTTTTATGTGTATCTATCTTTAACTTATCGGCTAAGTTGTGTGCTTCTTGGACAATATCACTTAAAGTAGAAGGCTCACTTTCAAAAGTAGCAATTCCCAATGCTTTTAAACGTGCTTTAATGGTCAATGATGTGCCACTTCCCCAAACAAGTACCAAAGTTGGCTTCAGCTGGGCTAACAGTGTCCAATTGACAGCGAATGCATTGCCTATTTTTGGTAATTGTCCCGCATACTCTGTAGGTGTATATTCTGATACAGCCACTAGCATCTGCCCTGCACCTGCGGCATAAGCTAATTGTGCCAAGTGCGGAGCAAGGGCTATTATTCTATGTTCTGCCTTTAAAATAAGGGGGATTTTAGACGGTACTGAAGCCTTTACTGTACCTACTAATATACAAAAAAATAGAGTAAAACTTATGAGTGTAAATAGGCTTGATTGAAGCAACCTGTCCTTCTGATGTCTCATGACAAGCCCAATACATCTTGCATATTAAATAAACCCGTAGTATTTTTCATTAAAAAACGCGTTGCTTTTAGGCTTCCTTGTGCATAAGTAGCACGGCTACTTGAGCGATGGGTAATTTCAATGCGTTCACCTTCGCCTGCAAAACAGACCGTATGATCACCGATAATATCGCCGCCACGCATAACGCTAAAACCTATACGGCCTTTGTCTCGTGTACCCGTATGCCCATGACGAGCCCAGTCAGCAAGTTCTGTTAATGGTTGCTTCATTACTGAAGCAATTGCATCACCCATAGCCAATGCAGTACCGGAAGGTGCGTCTACTTTATGTTTATGGTGTGCCTCAAAAATCTCAATATCATAATCGTGGTGTAAATATTGCGTTGCTAGCTCTAGTAATTTTAAAGTCACATTGACACCAACACTCATGTTGGCTGATAAAACTATAGCAATATCTTTAGCCGCTTGAGCAAGTATACGCTTATCGGCAGCATCAAATCCAGTTGTACCAATCACTATTTTTTTACCCAAAGCTTGACATACTGCCACGTGGGCTAAAGTACCTACAGGCCTTGTAAAATCAATCAATACGTCCGATTGATTCATCGCTTGGACTACATCGCTAGTCAGCATAATATCGGTATGAACACCCAAAGTTAAGCCAGCATCGTGTCCTAGTAAGGAACTATTAGGTTGGTCTAAAGCCGCACTTAAAATCATATCAGGTGCAGCCAATACAGCTTCTATTAGCATTTTACCCATGCGTCCGCTTGCACCTGCAATAGCGACTTTTATTTTAGGATTAGTTGTTATAGGTACATTCATACATAAAAGATAGGCATAAAAATGAAATCAAACAGAGGAGTATAAATAAATACTATTTTATTTTGCTTTAAAAAAGCGTTCTGCAACAATTTTCCACTCATCGCCAAAACGCTGAAAATACAATTGTTTAGTGCCCGTTTCTTTAAGAATAGTAGACTGGTACTGCTGCGTAAAGGTGGCACGCACTTCATTATTGTTGGTTTGAATAATTTTTACATCAGCAATATTTAATACAAGAATATCACCTGATATATCAAACATATTTTGACGCTGCTTTAACCATAACTCGTGGCTACCTGCAGTAGCAACATAGCCATCAGCATATAAAGCTGTATATTGCGGTAATAACTTAGCTTGCCAAGCACGTTGCCAAGCTTCAATTTTATTTTTAATAAGCGGTTCAATCGGTGAAGGTTGAGACTGTTGTTCAGTAGAATCTATTTTATTGACTACAACAGGTACGACCGTCAATATAGGCATTGTTACAGGTATTATTTGTGCTGGTTTATTAACGGATAGTACATCTGAAATTAAAATTTGTTTTTGATTAGATGCAGCCTCAGTTGAGCTTGGCAGCCCAACACCATTCCAACGCAATAGTTGATTATTAGTATCATAAAAG
>JAYWHD010000081.1:0-25253 GCA_043777895.1 Betaproteobacteria bacterium
TATTTTAATTTTCATTAATTTTTTAATACTTTACTTTTTTTAAAAATATGATAAAACCACAAAGGTGTCATAAAACTATCAATTAAAGTACTAGTGAGCAAACCGCCAATAATCACTACAGCAACAGGGTATAAAATCTCACTGCCCGCTTGGTGTTTTTGCAGTAATACAGGCAATAACGCTAAACTGGCGGTTAAAGCAGTCATTAATACAGGACTTAATCTGTCTTTTGCACCTTGTATAATCAACGCCTGATTAAAAGTCATGCCTTCTTCTATCATCGTCAAATAATGGCTAATCTTTAGAATACCATTGCGACTAGAAATACCAGTTAAGGTTATAAATCCAACCATTGCAGCAATAGACAATGGGGTAGATGTAATATACAACAAAGCAACTGACCCAAGCATAGCAAACGGTATATTTGATAAAGTCAAGGCAACCCATAACCAGTTTTTATACAAGTGATATAAAATACCAATAACACCTAGTAAAGCTAAAAAAGCTAAACCACCGATAGTATAACTTGCCTGATTTTTTGCTTGGTGCTGACCTTCAAACTTAATAAAGTAACCTGTGGGCAAGCTATGTGTATCAATAATTTGTTGTACATTATTGGCTACTGTGGATAGAGATGATTTATTTTCATCTATATTCGCGCTGACAATAATACGTCTTTGACCATCTTCTTGTTGAACTTGATTAATACTTTCACCAAAATTTATATCGGCTAATTGTTGCAGTGCAATGAAACCTTTGGGCGTTTCAATCATTATATTATTTAAATTATTAACATCTTTAATATCAAGTTTTAAAACCATACTAAATGTTTGTTTACTATTTTGATTATTAATAATCTGGTTAATATTTTCGCCATTTAGTAAGTTTTGTATTTGTTTAAATAAATGTGCTTCACTGATACCATAAGTATGGGCTTGTGGTTTTATAGTAATAAATATATGGGGTACATTACGCTGTTTTTCTATATTAATTTCTACTAAACCAGGTATAGCTTTAAGCTTGGTTTGTAGCTGAATAGCTTGTTCTTTTAAAACATCAGTATTGCCACCAAATATTTTTATAGCAATGGGTGAGCGTACACCAGACAATAAGTGATCAATACGGTGTGATATAGGCTGTCCAATAGTCATACTCCCATCATAGTCTTCAAAGACACGCCGTATGTCTGAAAATATTTTTTGAGTCTGCGCATAAGAAATGTCTTCTTTAATTTTTAAATCAAACTCTGATACGTGTACACCTTCAGCATGTTCGTCTAATTCAGCCCGTCCACTGCGTACGCCGACATACTCTATATCGGTCATTTTTAGTAATCGTTGTTGAATAAATTTTACTGTTTCCACACTGACATTTAATGCTGTGCCAGGCTGCATTCTAAAATCTAATAATATAGTTCCTTCATTAAAAGCGGGTAAAAAGCTTTTAGAAATCAAAAAAATTCCTACAATAGCACTAATTAAACTAAGTATTAATATACTTGTTAATACTTTAATTTTATTAAAACATTTTTCTAAAATACTGGTATAAATATTCTGCAACCCAGTTAAATATTTAGGGTCTTCATGCTTTATTTTAGGTACAATATAATAACTTAATACGGGTGTAACAGTCATTGCCACAAATAGAGAAGACAATATAGATACAATATAAGCAATACCTAAGGGCGTAAATAATTTACCTTCCATATTAGGTAAAAACAATAAAGGTAAAAATACAATGATAATAATTAAAGTAGCATACAGTACACTTCCTCTTACCTCTAAGCAAGCTGATTGAATCAATTTTATCAATGCTATAGGCGTAAGCAATTCCCCTTTTTGTTTAGCCAATTTATAACGCCTTGTAATGTTTTCTAAATCGACTACCGCATCATCAACTAACTCACCAATACTAATCGCTAACCCACCTAAAGTCATTGTATTAATACTCAATCCAAACTGTTTGAAGCATAAAAAAGTAATGAATATGGATAATGGTAAGGCTGTCAATGTGACAACAGTAGAGCGAAAATTACCTAAAAATAACCATACGATAACAGCCACAATACCCGCAGCATTAATTAACTTATGGCTTAAATTATTAATAGACTTATTAATAAAATCTGCCTGTTTAAAAGTAATGACTGGTATATCAATCATACTGGGTTTATTGTCTGATAATTCTTTAATCGCTGCTTCCAATTGTGTGGTTAAAGTCAAAGTATCTGCATCAGGTTGCTTTTGAACACCAATAATAACCGCAGGTTTACCATTAAACATAGCATCACCTCGTTTAACTTTTGGGGCAAAGTATACATCAGCCAATGCGTATAAAGGCATTACTTGATTATTAGCTATTTTAATAGGCGTATTTTTTAGGCTATACAAATCTTGTTTAGCTAGATTTTGTATAACCCATTCTTTATTATCTAACACTAAAAAGCCTGCACTACCACTTTTACCAAAGTAAGCTAACTGTTGTTCTAAGTCTTCCAAGCTAATACCTGCATTACTTAAAGCATTTAAATTGGGCGTTATTCTATACTGCCTCACTAACCCACCTATAGGTGTAATTTGTGCAATACCTTTAATGCTCAATAAACGGGGTCTCACAACAAAATCAGCATACTCTCTTGCTTGCATATTACTTTCCATACTGTCTAAATCGGAAGTATCATTAATTGGTAAAGCAATTAACATTACTTCGCCCATAATAGAACTAATAGGTGCTAAACTGGGCTGTACATCATTGGGTAATTGATTTTTTAGCATCATTAAACGTTCAGTAACAATTTGACGTAACTGATATATATCTTGCCCATAGTCAAAGTTCAAATAAATAATACTTAATCCTAAGCTAGAATTTGAACGTATACTGCTTAAGCCATTTAAACCATTTAATTGCGTTTGAATAACGTTAGTTATTTGTTGCTCAACCTCTAATGCCGATTTACCACCTGCTTCTGTCATTACAGTAATCGTTGGTTTATTTAAGTTAGGCAGCACATCAATTGCAGTATGCTTTGCTACAAATAACCCTAGTATCGCTATGATTGATGCTAGTAATAATGTCAATATTTTATATTGAAGTGATACACTCACAATTTTAGAAAATAGATTATTTAACATAATTAACTCCTACAGAATTTGTGTAAACATTAATAATTAATGATTGACCTATAATAAAATTGGTATTACTAAGTATATTTTTATCAGCTAATTTAAATCTAAGTGTTATACTATTTTTATTACTTGATTCAGACATAAATGGTATGTATCCTAAATATAATAAAGGTATTTTTTCATTTACTTTTAATAAAAATGCTTTAGTATCTTTTTTTAAATTAAAATTATTATCAGTTAAGTAATATTCTGCTTGAATTTCAATACTGTTTTGATTAGTAGGTGTTATTTGTAATAACTCATTTTGAGTATTAATCATTTTATTAGTATTTAAAATACTACGGGTTATCATACCTGTTATGGGTGCAACTAAGGCAGTTTCTTTTTTTGTATTGATTTGTAAGGATTTTATTTGCTTTTGGAGTGTATCAAGCGTTATATTTACTTCATCAATATCTTTTTTAGCAACTAATTCAGGAATTAATTGATAACGTTTCAATTTATTTTTTTGTTGCTGTATATCACCTACTAAAGTAATATATTGATTGTCTTGATTTATTTTTTCAAGTGGTGTTAATACTGCTTGAACAGTACCTAATATTTGTCCTTTTTTGAGTATTTGCCCTAATACGATTGGTTTATTTAATTTTAACAGGCCATCAAATGGACTAAATAAATATGCAATACTATTAGCATTGGCAACTACTTTGGCATTTAATCTAGTAAATGATTCTGTTGTGCTATTATTAGTAATATTAATATAATTATTGCTGTCTAAAGATTTAATTGGTGATACTATTTGAGGTACTACTTGTATTATTTTTTTACTTGCATCATTTTTATGCTTAGTAGTGACTTCGCCGTGGTCGTGATCATCTTCGCCACCTGCATATGCAAATGATATTAATAAGTATAATACGTAAAATAATATTTTAGAGATAAAGTTATTCTTTTTCATAATGATTGATTATTGATTATTGATTATTGATTATTGACTATTGATTATTGATTGTTTATAATTGATAATATTTAAGCTTAATATATATATTAATTGTATTAACTATATTAACTATATTAACTATATTTGTTAAGTATGATTAATATTTAAATAAACCCATATTGTATAATAAAGCCCTTTGTGCTTGCTGCAAGTCAATTTTATTTTTTATTAATTGCTGCTCTAAACTGAAAAAATCACGCTTATTTTTTAAATAAACAGCTAAATCAACTTCTCCTGCAACTACAGCTTTATAATATATTGCTAATATATCTGTTTGTGTTTTTATTGCTTGTTCAGTTATTTTTAATATTTCATGATATTTATTAATCATATTGATTGTTTGATTAACTTGACTATTTAATTGCTTTTTAAAAATCAAATAATTATTTTCACTTTCTATTAAATTTTTACTTATCTCAGCATTTTTCTGTATTATTTCATACTGCTTGTCTAAAGGTATTTGAATACCTAATGATATTTGATAGCTGGTTTTATTTTGCGATTTAATACCCGTACCTATTGACCCTATAATAGGGTATTTAGGTTGATTATTAATATAATTTTTCTGAAGAATACTTCGTTGAATAATACTTTTTTGATATTGGTATGAGGGATGTTGCTCAATGTTAAATGTATTATTTATATTGTCTGTATTATTTATATTTTTAATAACACCTTGGGCATTAAAAATAGAATTTACAGCTTCATCATTTTTAATTTCTATCACATCATTAACATTAATATTATTAATATTATTATTAATAATATAATTACTAATATTATTTAATACAATTAAATTGTCCTGTAAGTCATACTCTATATTACGACATTTTTGCTGAAAGTCTAATATATCAACTTCTAATAATTTAAATTGAATATAAGAGATTAGCCCTGTTTGATATTGTTTAAAAATAAGTTTTTTAAACTCTAAATTAGTTTCTAATTGCTTATTACAATGCTGTAGTTGTTGTTGAAATAATATAAATTGCCAGCTTATATTTTCTAACAATTGAGCAAAATCAAGTTTAGATTGAGCATTTTTCAAAGACAAAATAAGGTATTCATTGTCTATTACTGTTGAATCAATTATTTTTTGATTAGTATTTTTAAACTCAAAATTTGTTTTTATCTGATATTCTTTTTCAGAACTTAATACCGAATTTATTTCTAAATTAGGTCTTTGTTTAAAAATAGTATTAGTATTTTTTTTCAAAACATCTAATATATTTTGAGAACTCGCTAAAGTTTTAGCATCTGTTTGATACTCCCAAGACTGTGAGAGTAAATCATTAAATATAATTTTTTTTGCAAAGACAGTACAAGGTGCTAAACTTAATGAGATTAAGGGAGCATAATAAATTTTTTTCAACAGTGACATAGTTAATTTTAATTTTATAAATACAATTGACGCAGTTAAACTGATAAAAACTATACTAATTTAGTAATAGTTTTTATAAACAATTTAAAAGCACTTAAATGATTAATTTATAAAATTAAAACCAATTAGGTTTATATATAACAGATATAAAATAAAATGTATATAAATGATATATATCTAAAAAATCTAGTGCTGTATCAATAAATTTGATATAAATTTTACTGTCTACAGGTAAGATGAGTTGAATTGAATTGCAACATACTGTGTGTACACATACACTATGACAAAAATTACTTTTTTTATTTATTGTATTTATTGTATTTATTTTTAGTACAATGTCATCTTTTATATTTAAAGTTTTTTTACTAAAAACAGTGTCGTTATTATTAATACCGTTATTAACAGCATTAATAATAATACTATTGTTAATAGATTTAACAAGACTATGCTGGTGTAGATTATTATGCTGATTAATTAATAAATTTATTTGTACACTTTGGCAAAATAACGCAACTATACTTAGTACAATAAGTAGGCTTTTAGTGTCAATATATTTATTAATAAGTTGTTTCATTTAAAATGAAAAGTTTTTGTGTTAAAATTTTTAGATTACCGTCTTATTTTATACACTGAACAGCAAATACTCGCAGATTGTAGCCTATATTTATAGAATTTTATTAAAACCTTATGATTGATACTCGCTCTTTTACTACTGAACCGATTCAATGCCGTCATATTCAAAGCTTTGTGCATCGTCGCAGCCACTTTTCTAAATCACAACAAACCAATTACCAACGTTTATTGCCTATTTTTGGCGTACCTTATATTAAGTTAGCAAATAAGCAAGGTATTAATTTTGAACATTTGTTTGGCAACAATTACCCTGTTGTACTAGAAATTGGCTGCGGTATGGGCGAAACAACAGCTGCTATTGCTCAAGCTTGTCCCAACATAAATTTTTTAGGCATTGAGGTATACAACGCCGGCGTAGCGACTGTATTGCAACGTATTGAAGAGTTAAATTTAACTAACTTGCGTATCGTACAATACGATGCCATAGATGTTTTGCGTGATATGATTCCAGTCAATAGCCTATCTGGTGTACATATTTTTTGCCCAGACCCTTGGCCTAAAGCCAGGCATTTGAAACGCCGTTTAATTCAAACACCCTTCATTAACCAACTACAATCCTACTTAAAAATAGGGGCGTATATTCATTGTGCCACTGATGTGCAAGACTACGCCGCACAAATGTTATTAGTACTCAATCAGCAAGATACACTAAAAAATTTAAGCCCTACTACTACAATAAATTCTGAAAACATAGGCTATCATCCGCCGAAAAACCCTTTTACTAACCGTCCAACGACTAAATTTGAAGCCCGTGGACAACGCTTAGGACACGGAATGTGGGACTTAGTATTTGAAAAAATTAAATGAACTTTTATTTATTTCTATTTATTTATATTTATATTTATTTAATAATATACCTAATTTAATAATATACCTAAGTAGATGTATAACAATTTTTTAAAGATATTAAGGATATATCACTTACGGTACTATCAGCTGCCAGTTGTTGTACTAAAGATAAAGTATTATGTGATATTTTTTGAGTCAATTGCCGTGCTAATTGCTCTAATAACTGCTCTGGTGGGTGTCCATTTTTTAAACCATTAAGTGCTTTTTTTAACTCAACCTGACGAGTTATTTGAGTATGATGTTGCATAGCCTGAATAATAGGTACTGCACGGCGTATTGCTTGCCAGTCTAAAAAACCAATTACTTTTTCAGCAATAATTTTTTCAGCCTGTATTACTGCCGAACTGCGTGAATCGCGTCCTTCCTGCACCACTCGTCCTAAATCATCTATGGTATATAAATACACATCAGCCAATTCGCTTACTTGTATAGCGATATCACGTGGTACGGCGAGATCAACCATCATTGTAGTTTTAGGTAGCCGTTTGCTAGCTTTATATTTTAGAGCGTTACGCATCATTTCTACATTAATTACGGGCAAAGTACTGGCTGTACAACTAATGATAATATCATACTGGGCTAATATTTCGGGTAATTGTAGCCAATCAACGATATTTAATAATGTAGTAATCTGTGCTTGTTTATTACGGTGTTTAATCGCTGTAATCAATGCAGAGGCTTTATCAATACTTCGATTAGCGATGGTTAATTGTTTAGGGTGATGCCCTAAAAAGTGTGTAGTACACAGCTCAATCATTTCACCTGCGCCCACCATTAATACCTTTTGCTTAGATAAATCGCCAAAGATTTTTTGTGCTAACCGTACTGCCGCTGCTGCAAGGCTCACACTGGACGCACCTATAGCCGTTTGGGTACGCACAGTCTTTGCTGCTAAAAAAGCGTGTTGAAATACATAGTGTAAACAAGCCCCTAACGTACCCGCTGTTTGTGCATGACGCATAGCCTCTTTCATTTGACCTAAAATTTGGGTTTCGCCTAAAACCATACTGTCTAAACCACTAGCAACCCGATAAATATGATTAACTGCTGATTGTGCGTATAAAGTATAGCTATGCTTAATTAATACAGATGGAATTACATTTTTACTGTGTGCCAAATTATTTAACGCTTGCTTTAAAAACAATTCTGGATAAACCGTAGTATCGCTCACTACATACCATTCAGTACGGTTACAAGTGGACAATAAAGCTACTTCTGTACTCAAACTGGATTTTAGCAACAGTAACGCCGCAACCACTTCATACGCTGCATAAGCAAATTGTTCTCGCAAAACTAAAGATGCCGAAGTGTGGTTTAAACCGATTACATAAATAGTCATATATTATTTTAATCGTCAATCACTTTAAATTCATGCATTTTTCAATCAATTAAAGGAATATGTAATTCAAAACAGGTCCCATATTTTATAGGCGTTAAAAAAAATGGGCTAATCACGTGTACACGGCCATGATGTTGTTCACAGACTGTTTTTACAAAAGCTAATCCTAAACCAGCCCCTGTTCGTTTTAAGCCAGTACCTTGTGTAAATGGCTCAAACAATCGTTCTTGTAATTCAATTGTAATTCCAGGACCTTCGTCTGTTACTGATATCACTGCATACTTACCGATTTTATAAGTATTTAAAGAGATAGTCGCTCCTTCTTGGCATACATTTAAGGCATTAGTAATTAAATTTACGACTGAACGCCACATTAAATTTCTATCAATTTTTACCCATAAATCTTTAATATCACCAATATCAATATTAGTATTAATATTAGTATCAATATTAGTGTCAATATTAGTGTCAATATTAGTATTAATATTAATATTTTTAATACAGTTGTTATTAGTGTTGATATTATTAGCAGCCACTAATATAATATTTTTTTGTTTCGCATTAACCCATAACTCATCAACGGCTTCTATCATTAATTCATTTAGATTATACTCAACAAATTGATAAGCCGATGCGTGACTGGCTTGTGACCATTGTACAAATCCTTCAGCTAAATCAATTGTTCGCCTAGCTTGAAATTCAATATGTTTAAACAATTCAGCATATTCTGGATCAAAGTCAGGATACTGTTGTTTTTGCAAATCAATCAATGCTAAAATACTGGCTTGCGGCGAACGTAAATCATGTGATAAAAAGCTAAGTGTACGTTCACGGTTTTTTCCTAAAGCTAAACTAACACTTAAATCAACTATACTTAGTATATAACGATGAGTATTTAAAGGTATATTTAAAAAAATGGGATGAAGTATACCCTCTATTTTTGATGACAAAGGAGCTAACTTTATTAAGTAACGAAAACCTTTAGGTGAAAGTGCTTCTACACCTTGTATAAATACTTGATTTTGATTAAATTCAGGTATTAATAAAAAGTTCCACATAAAATCATACGAGTTATAATTAGATAATATATGTATTTGTTCAGGTGTTAAATCAGGTATAAACTCTAATAGTAAATCATTGAGTATCCACGTAGGCGAATCTAGAATTTGCTGTATGTGTGAGTATTGTTGTATTAAACGTTTAGCTGCTTGATTTTGTTGATTTAAACGTAATTTTAAACTATTATAATCTATTATACTTTGTTGTATTGTTGAAAAAATCAGAGTAGCATCAGGCATTAAATGCAATACTTCATTCATTTGCATAAACTCAAGTAAAGTACGGTCTTCTAAAACATTAACTGCTTCAATCGTTTCATCAATAGTATCTTTCATTAAAAACTTTTGCTTATTAGTTTTTAAGGCAGTTGTTTCAATATCAAAATAGTTATCAAAGTCTTTTTCAAAAGAGTAATAGTTGAGATGATTATTTTGATTATTCTGATTATTTTTCTGTAACATTTGCATAGATTTAGTATGTTTAAACAAGTGAATCAATAAAATTTGCATTTTATGAATCAACCACATCAGCCAAATTAATATAATTACACAATACATTGCCCAAGGGTTTAACCATTCACCATATACTGCTAAACGATAATAAACTAAACACGATACTGCCATTACAGCAGTAATAACTAAAAGAATTTGTAAATAAAATTGTTTAGTATGTCTAAATCCTATGAATACAAAAAAAGCGACTACACATATCCAAGCTAATTGTAAAATACTAGACGCAGTATGCAAATGGGGAAAACCCGCTTGCATCATTTTTTCAGTATGAAAGGCAGCTAAAACTAATTCGCCACCCGCTATAACCCTAGATGTGTTATCAATATAACTCACATATTGGTCACCTAGTCCTTGTGCCGTTGCAGCAATCAATACTGGTGAATTTGCCCATACATAAGGCGATATTTTGCCTGACAAAACTGCTTCATAAGATACTTTTTTAATCCAAGTATTAGGCATTGGATACAGAGTAGTTGCTTGTTGATTTGCATTAACATTTAACTCATTACTTAACTTATTACTTAACTCATTACTTAACTTATTATTTTGAGTATAAGTATTATCTAAATTAATTGCAGGCGCAGTATTAGGTAGAAATAAAGCTGTGCCTAAATAAGGTAAAGATGGTATACTTTTGGTAAATAAATCAATAGAATTAAACTGTCTACTGGTAGAAAAATACTGTCGTATCGCACCATCAATATCGGCTTCTATATGAACGTGGGCTATTGTTGCACGGCTGTCAGATAAAGGCTTATGTGGGATAATTAACTTTAGAACTTGACCCGTTAAATCAAAATCAGCTGCCAGTATAACTGGATAGGGTGCTTTATTAATCGCATCAGCTAATAATCTATCCGCATCATTTGTTTGATTACTCACACCTAAAATTTCAGGTTCAGAAAATATAATATCCCAACCTACGACTAAAGGCGGTATAGGGCTATTGGTTAAAACCGTTTGTAATTGTGCATGAACAGACCGCGACCAAGGCCAACGCCCTAATACATTTAAACTAGGATCGTCAATCATAATTAATACTGGCACTGTTGAGTAAATACCTAATAGTTCAGCTTTTTTTTTCCAAACCTTATCGTATACTTGATGTGATACTATACTATTTAACCAACGACCTGCTGGCATAAACATACCTGAATAATCTAGTAAACACACAAATAATAAAGTAATGGGCAATACGAGATACCGCACTGAAAAATAGTGATTGATGCGTAAAAGGAGCATTATTAAGCTAATTAAATTGATTAATTAGAATTAGTATTTAATATAAATTTATAATAAGGTATTAATAATTAAGTATTACTAATAAAATATTAATAAAATATTAATAAAATATTAATAACTAAATATTAATTAGTTTAAGCAAAAAAACTGTTTAAAATGAGTATTAGGTAGCGGTCGTAAAACCCAAGATTGAGTTTGATTATTTTTTATCCAATATAACCAAGTAGGCGTAGTAGGTAATTTACTTTCAATACTTAAACGTTGTACGCTATTAAAGCCTTGTAAACCATATTGATCTACTGCACTTATTTGCACAGTATAAATACCTTCACTTAATTCAGTAGGTAAAATAGGTTGAGTAGTGAGTGTTTGAATATCAGGTATCATCATATTTAACTGCTCTATATTTAGCGGTATATCTGTAGAAGACTCGCTATAAATATTTAATTTAAATAAGTGCGTCTGCTGATTAACAATAATAGGTAAGGGTTGATCTATAGCAATGCCCTCTACTTTGGTACAAGCCCATTGCGGCGCTGGCAGTAACGCAGTCAATATAGGTGCTTTTGAATCTTTTGTATATACACCTAACCCCTTTGATACTAACATCAAACTGTCTTGATCACTGATAGCGTTTAGTTTTACACCGCCTTCTAATACTTCTGTCGTAGCATAATCCGTTATTACATCACTGACACTAAATCGAGTACCACGAACAGCAGTACTTAATCGTTTAGACTTTACCGTATAATCAGATGAGGGGTGGCGAAGCGGTTTTACTTGTGATTCAGCACGCCCTTGCTCAATATTAATATGAATATTAAAAACGTCACTTTTAGCATAGCGGCGTACGGTTGTTAATAAAACCTCTGAATCAGGTGAAATAGTTAATAATGAACGGTCTGGAAACTCTATTAGTGCAAAGCTATTTTTACTTGTTTTGATAGTGCTACCTTCAGGAATAACACTTAAAGGTAATTGCGTATTTTGATGAATGACTTGAACACTTCCCTTAGTGCGCAATATAACTGCATTCACTGGTTTTAAGTACATCCAATCAAGGGGCAAATAAAATACTTGATTAAGCTGAACTGTCTTAGCCGTATAGTTAGCTGCAATATGATTATAAGTATAAAATTGTTGCCTTTTAGTTTTATCAGCCGCATCTTTTAAAAAATCAAAAGCAATAGATTCGGGTGTTTCACCTAGTTGTGCGCGATATAAGTAATGAGTACGATATTCGTTGACCGATTTGGAGATATTCTCACTAGGTATATCTGCGAATACTGCACTAGAGAATATTATTACTAACGGCGTTAGTATAAAAAGTACAGCATTATTCATAGCATTATTTATTATTGTTTATTATTTATTGTTTATTGTTTATTGTTATTTAATAGTGTATATATTATGTTTATTATTACATACTATAATTAGTTGTATTATATATACTATAGTTTATATTATTTACTCACTATTATCTACTTCTATTAATGGATCAATACAAACATCTAAACGGTAGCCTACCGAGTATACAGGGGCTAAACGCCAACCAGCCTGTGGACGCAAATTTAACCGTGTACGCAAACGTGAAACATGGGTATCTAATGTACGCGAACTGACATCTTCATCTCGTCCCCATACAGTATGAGCAATCTCATCGCGTGATAAAGCACGTCCAACATTTTGAAAAAATAATACTGCCAATGAAAACTCTTTATTTGATAACTTTATCTCTGCTTGATTTGGAATTGATAATGTTAATAAAGATAAATTTGCCTTAACCCCCTCCATTAAAGGTTGTAAATTAGTAGGCTGATAAACAGTTGTTGACCTTATAGACTTAGCTGTTTGATAAGTATGAAACCGTCGTAATAATACTTGAATACGCGCTAATAACTCTGCAGGCCTAAAAGGCTTTACAAGATAATCATCAGCCCCTGAACTTAAGGCGGCAACAATTTTAGATTCAGTATTGAAGCTGGTTAAAAACAATACGGGGAAGTTATGCTTTAAACGAATTGCTCGCAAAGCATCTAAACCATTCATACCAGGAAAATCCCAATCTAAGATAACTAGGTGTGCCAACAGTAAAGCAGCATCACCTAATAATGATTCAGTTGAGGAAAATAGTTTAACCTGGGCTTTGCCTGATAAAGTACGCTGTAATAAGTTCAAATGAACAATATCATCATCTACAATCAAAATTAATGGTTCAGACATAAACACCTCATTTAAAATTAATACTATTAATATCAATGCAACAATAGTTGTTATATAAGTATACATTAGGATATTAATATGTGTTATCTATTATTGTTAAATACCCCATAATATATCAGTATTTTTTAAATTCGCACGGTTCATTATATTAATTAACGGCCACAATCGTTGTCTAAGCGTAATTATTGGAAATTCATTATTTTTTTCTTTATCTATATTTTTATCTAATGATTCATTTGTTAATTCTATATTAATTACTACATTAGTATCTATATTCTCTTGTGCAATGGACTGTTCATACTCTTCATTTGCTAATTGTTTAGCCTGTAATTCATGAGCGAGTAAAGCACTTTGCAAAATTATTAAATTTTTCGGTATATCATTTGAAGTAATAATACCTTTCGGTGTAAAATTCTTATTCATCAAGTCTAATAAAATACGGACATGCTCTTCTAACATTAGAAAATTTCCACCTGCTTTACTTTGAAAATAAATTAGCATTTTTTATATTTTATATTTTATATATTATATTATATATATTAAACATTTATAATATATATTACTTATCACTTATTACCTAAATAAGTGATATTAAATAGTGTATACAAGGCCATTATATCTTGTATCACTACAAAAGCACCTGCAGCTAATAAATTATTAGCATTGGTATGCTGAGCACCAGCATAACCAATCACTGTTGCACCTGCTGCTATACCAGCCATTACACCTGTAACTGTATCTTCAATAATAACGCAACGGGCGATATCTACGCCAATCGTTTTAGCAGCCAACCAATAAACATCAGGGGCTGGTTTACTACGTGCAACGTTGTCTTTACCAAACATACGGCCTTTAAAAGCAGGTAATAAGCCAGTACGCCCCAGTGTTATAGTCATTTTATGAAGATCAGCACCACTTGCCACAGCAAAAGGTATATTAGCACGCTGAATAGCGTCTACAAAATGCAGTATATTCGGAATTGCACTGACTCGCTCAGCCAAAGCTTTGTCTCTAGCTAATAAAAAATCATTAAAAAACGATTCTGATGGTATACAACCAATAATATTAGTAATTTGTTCTACGCTGTCACGTAATAATTTACCCAAAAAAATGGCCATTGTTTCTTCTATAGAAATGTTTGCACCATAAGCATTGAGTGTATCACAAATGACTTGATTGGTAATTACTTCGCTGTCTACCAAGACACCATCGCAATCAAATAAAATAGCATCCATTTTCATTATAAAAACCTTTTATTTTTGATATGATGATTACATTATAATCAAAAAATAATAAATACTCACAAAGTACTCATTGTGTACTAATTAAGCAGTGCTGTGCAGATACATAAAACGTGGCTGTTTTATACCATCAACGATTACATTTTCTGTAAAAACACTTAATGGTCTTACCCAAAACCCCCGTTCACCATACAATGCTTGATAATATACCATATACTCTAAAGTTTCAGAATGTTGAGCGACGCCTAATACTTGATAAGGTAATTTTTTATAATGTTGATATATACCATTTTTTATTATTTTTAACATTTTATTATCTTATTCTTATTATTATTCTTAGTATTAAATTTTAAATTATTAGGTTATTGATAGATTTACATTTACATTTACATTATTAATACTTATAATTATACTTATAGTATACATCTATACTCATAAATATAGTATATGGCTATATTTGTAGTTATATAATTATTCAATAATAATTACTAGATAACAATTACTAAATAGTATTTAACTGATTAGAGAGTTGTATCATCAAATAAATCAGGGACTTCAGATATATCTGTTGTAAGATCTACTAATAGATTACTATCAGCTTCATCAGCATCTACAATACGCTGCACACCTGATAACTGTGTGCCTGTATCTAACGCAATTAGGGTAACGCCTTGGGTTGAACGCCCCATCTCACGAATTTCAGCAACACGGGTACGCACTAATACCCCGCCCGTAGTAATTAACATTAATTGATCATCTGCATGGACTAAAGTTGCGGCAACGACTTTGCCATTGCGTTCAGTCGTTGCGATAGCAATCATGCCTTTTCCACCACGGCCATGACGGGTATATTCGGTAATACTGGTACGCTTACCATAACCATTTTCACACGCAGTTAAAACACTTTGTGCGTCATTTTCGGCAACTAATAAAGCAATAACACATTGTTCACCGTCTAAACGCATACCCCTTACACCACGACCTGAACGGCCAATCGGACGCAAATCATTCTCATCAAAACGTACTGCCTTGCCTGCATCAGAGAAAAGCATCACATCATGCTTGCCATCAGTAATTGCAGCACCAATTAGAAAATCGCCTTCATCTAAATTAATGGCAATAATACCGCGTTTCATAGGCCGAGAAAAATCTTCCAAACAAGTTTTTTTAACAGTCCCTTGGCTAGTCGCCATAAATACATATTTATCTTCAACAAATGCTTTAATCGGCAAAATAACGTTGATTTTTTCACCCTCTTCTAAAGGGAATAAATTAATAATCGGCTTACCGCGACTGGTACGCATACCTTGTGGTACTTCCCAAACTTTTAACCAATAAACCCGCCCACGGTTACTAAAACACAACATTGTATCGTGTGTATTTGCAACAAACAATGTGTCTATCCAGTCATCTTCTTTTGTAGTACTGGCTTGCTTTCCACGGCCGCCACGCTTTTGTGCGCGGTATTCAGACAATACTTGGCTTTTAATATAGCCTGTATGAGACAGAGTGACCACCATATCAGTCGGTGTAATTAAATCTTCGGTCCCCAATTCTTGGGCATTCATTTCAATGTGTGAACGGCGTGGATCAGAAAATTCATCACGAATCTTAATCAGCTCATCGGTAATAATATGCGTAACCCGTGAAGGCTTACTCATCACATCTAATAAATCTGCCGTCTGATGAATCACTTCTTTGTATTCAGTAATAATTTTGTCTTGCTCTAAACCCGTTAAGCGTTGCAAACGCATTTGTAAAATTTGATCTGTTTGTTCTTCTGATAAATGATATAACCCTGTTGATAATTGTAAACCTATATCAGCAGGTAAGCCTGATGGTCTATATTCATCAGCACTCACAGCCGTACCTTCTGGCGAACTACGCATTAACATTGCACGCACCAACGATGAATCCCAGCTACCTGCTATTAAAGTTGCTTTAGCAGCAGGCGGATTAGGAGCGGCTTTGATGATAGCAATAAATTCGTCAATATTAGCCAATGCAACCGCTAATCCCTCTAAGGTGTGGCTACGCTTACGGGCTTCTTTTAATTCAAAGGCAGTACGGCGGGTAACTATCTCACGGCGATGGCGTAAAAAACAATCAACTAATTGTAATAGGTTTAGAATCCGTGGTTGGCCGTCTACCAAAGCCACCATATTCATACCAAAAGAGTCCTGCAATTGAGTCATTTTAAATAAATTATTCAATATGACTTCTGGGACTTCATTACGTTTTAATTCAATGACAATACGCATACCTGATTTATCAGATTCATCACGCAAATCAGAAATACCTTCAATCTTTTTTTCATTGACTAATTCCGCAATTCGTTCAATGAGTGTTTTTTTATTCACTTGATAAGGAATCTCATCAACAATGATAGCTTGCCGATCAATACTTTTAGGAATAGCTTCAATATGCGTTTTAGCACGCATAATAACACGCCCACGCCCAGTTCTATGCCCTTCACGAACCCCTGCTAAACCATAAATAATCGCACCTGTCGGAAAATCTGGGGCAGGAACAAACTCCATTAAATCATCAACGGTACAGTCCTCATTACTCAATCTATACAAACAAGCGGCTATAATTTCACCAAGATTATGAGGTGGAATATTAGTTGCCATACCCACTGCAATACCTGTGCTGCCATTAATTAATAAATTTGGTAACCGTGTTGGCATAACCTTTGGCTCGTGTTCACTGCCATCATAATTAGGACCAAAATCGACAGTCTCTTTGTCTAAATCCCCTAAAATTTCATGTGCAATTTTATCTAAGCGAATCTCTGTATACCGCATTGCTGCTGGGCTATCACCATCAACACTACCAAAATTACCTTGCCCATCAACCAAGGTATAGCGTAAACTAAAATCTTGTGCCATACGCACAATAGTATCGTATACGGCTGTATCACCGTGCGGGTGATACTTACCAATGACATCACCCACAATCCGTGCTGATTTTTTATAAGCACGGTTATGGTGGTTAGACAATTCGTCCATAGCATACAAAACACGACGATGTACAGGTTTTAAACCATCACGTGCATCGGGTAAAGCCCGCCCAACAATGACACTCATCGCATAATTTAAATAACTTTGCCGCATCTCTTTTTCTAAAGAAATAGGTAGGGTTTCTTTGGCAAAGCTAATAGCTGATGTAGCTTCAGGGATATATTTTATTTCAGTCATAGAGTTAATGCTTTTTTAATAAAGTACATCAATGTGTATTATGTATTATATTATGTATAATATTTATATGCTATGTATTAATCAATGTATATTATATTAGCAGTACCATGTTTACGATACCATATTTATTATGGTACTGGTATGCTGTTATGTATGCTATTATAAGAGTTTTTTATTTATGATACTTAAGTTAAAAATGCTAACGCTTTAGCACGTGCCTCAGCCGCAGCCACAGCAACGTGAAAAGCTTGTGCAACTTGCCATGTATGCAATATATCCATCGCTGCCGCAGTTGTGCCGCCTTTAGAAGTGACTTGTTCACGTAAAACGGTCAAATCTTCGCCTGATTGAGCTGCTAACGCTGCAGAGCCTTGTAGCGTTACCAGTGCTAACTGCCTGGCTACACTGGGTGTCAATCCTAATTGAACGCCAGCATCTAATAGTGCTTGTGCAATATAAAATACATATGCTGGACCGCTACCTGACAAGGCAGTGACTGCATCTAGCTGTGCTTCTGTGTCAACATACACGGTTTGTCCGATACTGTGCATAATATCTTCTGCCAACTGTTTATGCAGTAAAGTACACGAAGGCGTTGCATATAAACCAGTAATACCTTGGGCAATACGTGCTGGCGTATTGGGCATCGCTCTGATAATAGTGGAATGTCCATTTAAAGCATCACTAATTTTTATAATAGGAACACCAGCCATAATACTGATAACAACAGTATTGGGTGATATTTTTCCGCACAACGATTGAGCAGCCTCACTAAACTGTTGCGGCTTTACCGCTAGTATTAAAACATCTGCATTAACATTTAATGATTGTGCCGCATAATCAATTTGCCAACGCAACAAAGCAGGCTGATACGGTTCAGCAACACTTAATGTATAACAGCCTAAATGATATAAACCTTGTGCAATAGCAGTCGCCATATTACCTGCCCCTAAAAAGGCAATATTTAATGTATTAGTCTTTTTTATCATATATTTTTTATATTTATACCTATTTTTACTTATGTTATACTTATACTTATACTTATACTTATAACTAATCTACACTTTAATAGGCGTATAAGTCAATCTAATATAAATTGGGGCAAAAGCAACTGCTTGAGTTATATTAACTAGTCGTTCACGAGCTAACTCTAGCAATGCCATAAAACACACAACTAGCATAGAAACGCCTTGTTCAATATCAAACAAATCTTTAAATTCAAAAAACTTACGTGTATTAAGCTGTTTTAAAATGCGGCTCATAGACTCTCGTACCGATAGCGATTCACGCGTAATAGTATGATGCTGAATTAGTTTAGCACGGCGCAGTAAATCAGTCCATGCTTGCGTTAAGTCAGTAATACTTACATTGGGATAGTGAATAAAAATAGCCTGTTCAGTATAAATAGATACACGCATAAAGTCGCGGTCTAATTGAGGTATTTGATTCAATAGTTCAGCAGCTTGCTTAAATTGTTCATATTCAATTAAACGTCTTACTAAGTCGGCTCTAGGGTCTTGTACTTCTACCACATCTTTTAGTCGCGAAGGCAACAATGTACGGGATTTAATTTCAATTAAAACAGCTGCCATTAATAGATACTCACCCGCTAACTCTAAATTATGACTACGTATTTCATCAACATAACTTAGATACTGCTGTGTTAATACTGCCATTGGAATATCTAATACATTAAAGTTTTGTTTGCGTATTAAATATAATAATAAATCTAATGGCCCTTCAAAAGCCTCTAAAAAAACAGCCAATGCTTCTGGAGGAATATATAAATCATGAGGTATCTTAAACAATGGTTCGCCATAAAGGTGTGCCAAAGCAATCGTTTTATCAGTTTGATGATTAATGATTATCTCGCTTAACACAGTATTTATTAAAATCAAATAATATCAAATAATATCAAATAATATTAAGTTATATTAACATTTTTGATATTATTTTTTATCAGGCGTTGTAGCATATACATACGGCTTATTAGGTATTTTATTATTTGATTGATTAGCTAAATCAGGCAAGCTAACTAATTTATCCCACAGCAAAGCACGTCCATCACGCTGTGATTGCTCTAGTTGAGGATTATTTACTTTTAATGATTCAATAAAAGTAGTTGCTTCAGAAATGTAAGAACGGTTCATAATAAATTGATATGTTAAAGTGTACACATTATATTATATATTATAGGTATATATTATATTTGTATATATTTTATAACACTAAGGACTGACTAAAGAGCGACGGCTATTCTCAAGTGCTGTAATAAGCAGTAATAACAATACTGAAGTAAGCGATACAAACCATATTAATGACCACTGCGGAATAAAAAGCCCTAAAATAGGTGCGTGTTCGGCACTACATAAACCGTTGGCATAAAAAATATTGGGTAACCAATCCGC
Organism: Betaproteobacteria bacterium; assembly: GCA_043777895.1. Classification (GTDB taxonomy): domain Bacteria; phylum Pseudomonadota; class Gammaproteobacteria; order Burkholderiales; family Burkholderiaceae_C; genus JBDLSY01. Next base: position 20,207 of record JAYWHD010000081.1, read on the forward strand.
TAAATAAATTGTGTTCAAAGTTGTTTCTAAAGGATCAATACCACAACTAGCACTTGGATTGGCTTTAAGCCATATATGATAAGCAGCAATACCTGTACCTATCATAGCGCTAACCATAGCAAAAAAGACTGCCATCATTTGACGGCGTTTGCGAGTAAATAATGCATACGCACAACATAGTGCGACTAACACGAAAGCATAACGCTGCATAACACACAAAGGACACGGCGATAAATCATGATAATGTTGTAAATATAAAGCATAACTTAATACGCCAATACAACTTAAAAGACACAATAATAAGCCTAAAAAATTGAACTTGACAAAAAACTTAGTATTAGATGTATTATTTATCATATTGATATTAGTAACTTAATTAAATTTATTAACTTTATTTATAACTTTATTTATAACTTTATTTATTAATTTTATATAACACGTAATCATACCGTTTTAGTCAAAAAATAACCGAATACCACAAACTATATTTTATCAAATATATACACAATGAATCACTTAAAACACCTAAACAATACATATCATGTACCCTTTAGTGCTAATGGTGAGGCTATTTCTGAAAAGATATTTCAACAATTAGCACTGAATATAGAACAAAATGTGCTCATTGAAGCCTGTGCAGGTAGTGGTAAAACTTGGTTATTGGTCGTACGTTTATTAAAGCTACTACTGCAAGGCATTGACCCTAAACATATTGTAGCCATTACCTTTACACGTAAAGCAGCTCAAGAAATGAAAACTCGCTTGGCTGATATGTTAAATATACTTCAAGCCACTGTACACCTTAGCCACATAAATGGTTCAATTGATGACACAGATACTATTAAGGAAGGAAAAATATTATTAAATACCTTAAATTACCCTTTAAATGATACAACCTGTCAGTTAATTCAGACTGTTTGGGAATATTGCTCTCAACAAGGTAACTGGCCTTCAATTGTAACTTTTCATGAGTGGTTTGGTGAATTACGCAACAATGCCCCCTTAAGTAGCCTAGCCAGTGCTGGTGCAGTTTTAACCGATGACACTAAAATACTAAAACAAGAGGCATGGCAACAGTTTTGGCGTGATACACAACACAATATATCTTTAAAAAACGCTATGCAGTCCAGTGTTTTAGCGTTAGGTTTAAGACGTTTTGAAAACGCTTTAGAAGCAATGTTAGAACGCCGTGCAGAATGGTGGGTATATGCTGAAACACTTTTTTCTGATGCGATACCCCCAAGTAAACACACAGACGAAAATACCCATACACAATCACAAGAAAACTCTGTATACAGCACAGACAGCGCACCATTTTTAGCTAATATAGCCCATGAAAAATTTATTAATGCGTTAGACTTACCTCATTGGTTTGAATTACAAGGGGATTTTAATGACCTCATACCTAGAATTAAAAATATTATTACGGTGTATAGCAGCAGTAAGAGTGTGAGGCTGACGCAGCGTACTCAAGCATTAATCAATGCCTTAGACAAAGCTATACACTTAACTGGCGATTTTACTAGCGATAATAGTAATGATAGTGATGATAGTAATGATAATTATCATAGTAAAAAAACCACTAATACGGTATTTAATTACTCTCCTCAATCATCTCAATCACGTACACTATTAAAAAAAACTATACATACTTTTTTAAAAATATTGTCTACTGACAAAGGTATCATTAGCAAAAGTTATTTTAAAGATTTAGAAAAAGCCGTTAAAAGTCATCCTAAATACGGTGATTCCACCTTGTTTGAATCTGATGTTGAAGATGTATATGTACAATTAACAAAAATTCAAGATTATTTATTACTCATTGAACACTTACCAATACATGCACATTTATTACATTGCGGTGCTCACTGGTTAGCGAGTTATCAAACTTTAAAACAAACGCAAGGCGTGATTGATTTTACTGATTTAGAATTAGATGCCCTAAATTTATTACAAGCCCGACATAACAATGCACCTGTAGTATCAGTATTACAGCTAGGGTTAACGGTACAACATTTGTTATTAGATGAATTTCAAGACACAAACCCTGTACAGTGGCAAGCTTTACAAGCTTTTTTGATTCCATTATTAGAAGAAAGTCAAGCAGGTGGACAAGCTAGCAGCGTATTTATTGTGGGCGACCCCAAACAAAGTATTTATCAGTTTCGGCGTGCTGACCCACGTCTATTTACCCATGTTAAAACTCTATTAAATCAACGGTTTAATACTGTCTTACTTAAAACACAACGTACACGCCGTAATGCCCAACACATTAATAATTGGATTAATACTATTTTTGTTGAGCAATCTACTGACAACAATCCGCTTAATCCAGTAGATAACCCACCCTTATTTTCAACACAGTTTACTTTAAGTCCAGCAATCGGTATTATCAACTTATTACCTGTGTTATCAATGCCCAAAAAAGCCGATACACTAAATACTGAAGATACTAAACCTATTAATTGTCAATCGCCCGCCGCTTTAGAAGCACAGCAAATATTAAATACTTTAAAACGCTGGAAAGCACGCAATCCAAACTTACCTTGGTCTCAAGCCATGGTATTGTCGCGTAAACGTGAACCTTTAGTCATCATTGCCCAAGTATTAAGACAAGCGGGTATTGACTACATCAGTGCAGAAAAAGGCGGTTTTTTTAATTTACCAGAAATAACTGATGTCATAGCAATATTAAGTGCCTTGGCTAACCCACGCGATAAATTATCGGTATTAAATGCCTTGCGTAGCCCTATTTTTGCTTTGACTGACACGCAATTAAGTGAATTACTAGAATGGCACAGCACACTGCCTTCTTCATTAAATCAAGTATCTGAAGACTGGCTGGGTTTGGCACAACTCAATACCCCGTGGGCAGTATATACCCTGCAATGGCTGACCTCGTGGCAACTATTGTGTAACCGCTTGCCTATGCACGATGCTTTAGATATTTTACTATATCAAGGGCAATGGTTAGAGCGGCTATCTGCTGCATATCCTGAACGTGCCAGTAGTATTTATGGCCACTTAGCACAATTATTACATATAGCTTTAAATATTGACCAAGGGCGTTATCCTAGTTTAGGCCGCTTTATTCAAGCGATTAGTGAGCTTAAACTAGTTGATACTACAGCAGCATATTCTGTTTTGCACACAGATGCAGTTCGCTTGTCTACGATTCACGGTGCAAAAGGTTTAGAGGCCGACTGTGTATGTCTCATAGATTTATATTCTGCTGATTCACGTTCAAATCAATCAACGAATACTAATATATTACTAGATTGGCTACCTGAACAAAAATACCCTAAGTTATTTGCCCTACAACTTTTACAAGATAGCGTATTGTCTCATTGCCCCCATTTAGCAAACTTAATTTATCAGCAAAATCAAGCACAAAAAACCGAACACGATACCGTATTGTACGTTGCAATGACGCGTGCAATCAATGAATTATGGTGTAGTGCACATCACAAAAAAAATCTACGCTCAACGTATGAACGCCTCAATAAAGCGTACACACACATTCAAAGTCAATTAAAACCTACAGAGTTAATTGAGACCAGTACACCCGATTTATCACCGATTGATACTAATAATAGTAATAGTTACGTCTTAACACCTTTAACTGAACACACAGCCCCCATGGCATCATTACCTACTGTTTTACCTAAATTGTATGATGAAGCTGCGTATTATCAAGCTTTGGGGACATTAATGCATCATTTTTTTGAATACACACTGCGTTATGGAACCTTACCCAATATCAGTACTGTGTATCAGTGGGCAATTACTTTAAACATTACATTAAATGCAGCAGAAACTTTATCAAAACAGTGTGTAGCGATGGTAAACAGCACGCAGTTATTGCAATTACGCTCACCCTTTATTACACATTTAGCGATAGAGGAGAGTATCTATTTGGCTGAAAATAAAAATATTGTTTTACGTCCTGACATAGTCGCTTATTTTTACCAACCCACAACAGTTTTAGAACCATCCAATGGTTCATCAGAACACTCTTTAAGTGCGTGGATAATTGATTTTAAATTAAGTTTTGATGCCAATGATAACGAGAATAAAACTGTTGAACAAGAATATGCTACACAATTATTACACTATTCACAGGCATTACAGTTAGCCAATATTCATTATATACAGTGCTATTTATTAACTTTATCGGGTGAATGCTGGCAATTAACTGATAAAAGCACATCTAACGACCCTAAGCACTCATGGCACAGAGTTGATTTTCCATGGGTTCAACCAGCAATGTAAACAAGTATTAGGTATTAGTTTATTACTTAAGGAACACTATTTACTATTTACTATTTACTATTTACTATTTACTATTTACTATTTACTATTTATTATTTATTATTTATTATTTATTATTTATTATTTATTATTTATTATTTATTATTTATTATTTACTGCTTACTTTAAATGTTTGTCTAAGGTGTCAAGTATGTTTTTTGTCATAAGTTTTGTAAAAAATCAAAAAATAATATTTATGGTTTCTCTAAAATATGCAAATATTCGGTTGTTGAGTGTGCTGTATGGTTTCTATTTTCTTCTTTATCTGCTTTAAAACGCTGATAATTGGTTGTGAACAAATCGTATTTTCCGTATTTTGATAAGATTGCTCTTATTTCATTTTCGCTCATCAAACCTTCATTGTTATAACTCAAAAATGTATATTTAAACTCTGCGTTTTTAATCAACTCCTCAAATGATTTTGCCACGAGATTTTTACTGCAAAAATTAGACCTTTTATAGGTACGAAGTCCTGTTTTACCTTTCGGTGTAAAAATATCATATTTTGCAATGGTATTCAATAAATGATAATTTGCTCCGTATTGTCTTGCATTGTAAGGCGGATCAAGATATAAAATATCGCCATTTATTTTTTTTATAAGTTCATTACTGTCTGCATTAAATACTTTATGGTCGTTATCATTCAAGGTAAAAAGTGCAGGTGTAATAGTCATTTCTCTTTGTGCAGATTTTTTTATGTGTTTCAAAAAAGCACCATAAACTGATGCGGTATTAG
>JAYWHD010000082.1:0-9168 GCA_043777895.1 Betaproteobacteria bacterium
AATGTAATAGAGTGATTGACTCGTATATTTTTGATATATTTTACAAGCATTTTTTTATTGACCTTACATATAAATGTATTTATATATTTATGTATTTATATTGGTGGTGTTAAAATAACACTGATACAATTAGTAAAATTATAGGTAATGTTACAATTTAACTTTTATAGTATTTACATTAATATGTTGAGCTAGTTACTTCTTAAGTATTAAATTGCTTACGTCAGTACTAATTTAATATCACCAAATTATCTAATTAGTCTATTAGTACAAATTAGTCTATTAATACAAGTATTATACGTAAATATTGTATAAGCTAAATTCTAACACTACCAAAAAATATTATTAATTAAGTATTTGTACTGATAGCCACTGCCGTGCGTTCAAAATATCTTGTGCAATAGCGTGTTGTAAGTCGGACAAATTAGCATAAACGGCTTCGCTGCGTAATTGGTATAAAAATACAATGTTTACAACCATACCATAAGCATTGCCTGACCAATCTAGTACGTGGACTTCTAAACTAAAGCGTTTTAGCTGTTCTACTGTGGGACGCATGCCTAAATTAGCAACGCCGTATAAACGAGGGGTAGAGTCCAAGCCCTCAATTGCTACCACAAATACACCGCGCAAAGCAGGGTTTGGTAAATACAGATTAATATTCAGTGTAGGGCAATTTAAAGTACGCCCTAGCTTTTGTCCGTGAATAACCCGTCCAGATAAACTGTATGGGTAACCTAATAATAAATTTGCATCGTATAAATGTCCTGCATGCAAATCATGGCGTACCGCTGAACTAGAAATACGTAATGCCGCATTGTCCAAAACCTCATCAAAACAATGGACTATAAAGCCATATTGCTGACCTAAAGAACACAACAAAGCCCAATCACCTGCCCTTTGGTGTCCAAAACGTACATCGCGTCCGACTAACACGTTCTTTGCATTACACGCTTTAACTAGCACGTGTAGCACAAAGTCTTGGGGTGAAAGTGTCGCTAAATCTTGATTAAACCGCAATAAATGCACATAATCAACACCCATTTTATTTAGATACATTAAGCGACTACGAACACTGCTAACATTTAAAACAGGTAAGCCGCGTCCTTGTTTTGCAAAATAGTCTCTTGGGTGCGGCGTAAAAGTCACAACATGTGTAGTTAATTCATTAAGTTTAGCTAATTTTTTTAAAGCTAATATCAAGGCACGATGCCCTAAGTGCATACCATCAAAGTTACCCAGTGTGACTACACCGCCTTGTGAAGGTATTATATTAAAATGGCTGTGGCTAGAAAACTGGCGGTATAAATACATAAAATACTGACGATAATTAATTTGAATTTAATATAAATATTAATGCTTATATTAATGTTTATATTAATGTTTATATTAATATTTATATTAATGTTTATTTAATATTAATCTTGGTATTAATGTTCTGCAACTAACAAAGTATTGCGTCTTAAATGTACTAATATCAAAGACAATGAAGCGGGTGTTACACCAGAAATTCGCCCTGCTTGCCCTAATGTTTCAGGTTGATGACTATTCAATTTTTGTTGAACTTCTTTAGACAAACCACGTACTTGGGTATAGTCAGTATCAGCGGGTAAGCGTGTGTTTTCATTGTGTAGTTGTTTGTTAATCTCTATTTGTTGCCGGCTAATATAGCCTTCATATTTAATTGAAATCTCAACTTGTTCATACACGGCATTGTCATCTGATGTTATCAACACTGTATCATTGAGTACGGTACCTGAAACCAATGTACCCGTTATGTTTTTTAAACTCATTAAATGGCTATAGCTTACTTCAGGGCGGCGTAACAAATCAGCTAAAGTATATTCTTTTTCAATAGTTTTACCCAATACACGTTCTGCTTCAGCTGCTTCAATTAAACGCGGATTTACCCAAGTTGATTTCAAGCGTTGAATTTCAAGTGCTACGGCATCACGTTTGCGACAAAACACGTCCCACCGTGCATTATCAACACACCCTAACACTCTGCCTTGTTCGGTTAAACGGGCATCAGCATTGTCTTCGCGCAACTGCAAGCGATACTCTGCCCGTGAGGTAAACATACGATAAGGCTCATTGACACCTTTTGTGGTTAAGTCGTCAATCAGTACGCCTAAATACGCTTCATCACGGCGTGGACACCAAGCACTTTTATTGCGTGCTTGTAAAGCAGCATTTAATCCAGCGTGTAAGCCTTGAGCCGCCGCTTCTTCATAGCCTGTTGTACCATTAATTTGCCCAGCAAAAAATAAACCTGCAATGGCTTTGGACTCAAAACTACGTTTTAAACTGCGTGGGTCAAAATAATCATATTCAATAGCATAGCCCGGACGCAAAATCTGGGCATTTTCTAAACCACGCATACTACGTACCATAGCGTACTGAATATCAAATGGTAAACTAGTGGATATCCCATTTGGATAAATTTCGTGGGTAGTCAAACCTTCTGGTTCTAGAAAAATTTGATGGCTGTCTTTATCGGCAAAACGGTTGATTTTGTCTTCTACACTGGGACAATAACGTGGTCCTATGCCTTCAATTTTACCCATAAACATAGGGCTGCGGTCAAAGCCACTGCGAATAATATCGTGGGTACGTTCATTGGTGTGGGTAATCCAACACGGTAACTGCCGTGGGTGCATAGCCGCATTGCCCATAAAACTAAACACAGGAATTGGGTCTAAGTCACCAGGCTGAACCGCTAAAACACCATAATTAATTGTTTTACCATCAATACGTGGCGGTGTGCCTGTTTTTAAGCGTCCTTGTGGTAGTTTCAATTCTTTTAAGCGGTCAGATAAACGTATGGAAGCGGGGTCACCTGCGCGTCCACCAACATAATTATCTAAACCAACATGAATTTTTCCGTCTAAAAAAGTACCTGCTGTTAATACGACTGTTTTTGCTTGAAAACGAATGCCGATTTGTGTAATTGCCCCGATTACCCTATCACCTTCAACAATTAAATCATCAACTGCTTGCTGAAACACCATCAAATTAGCTTGATTTTCTATACGCTGACGAATCGCTGCTTTATATAAAATTCGATCCGCTTGAGCTCGTGTGGCACGTACTGCTGGGCCTTTGCTGCTATTTAAAATTCTAAATTGAATGCCCGCTTCATCCGTAGCGATAGCCATAGCACCGCCCATAGCATCAACTTCTTTTACCAAATGGCCCTTACCAATTCCGCCAATACTGGGGTTACAACTCATTTGCCCTACAGTCTCAATATTGTGTGTGAGCAATAAAGTTTGACAGCCCATACGGGCAGCAACTAAAGCGGCTTCAACACCTGCGTGTCCACCGCCAACAACAATTACATCAAAGTATTTAGGATAATTCATACGCTATTTTAACCGCTTGATTTAATTTTAATCACTAGATAAAAACATTAAAGTCAGCAAATGACAATTTAGGACTTTGTATGGTCTAGTATGTGGTAGTGTTCAAATAGTATTAATGCAAATAATATGATGTATATGATATTTAAGAAGTAAGCAGTAAAAATAAATGGGCTAATATACTAATATAAATACTGTAAGAGTTAAATTTTAACATTATCGTTATTTTATATATATCTGTATATATTTGTATATATTTGTATATATTTGTATATAGAGAAATTTAACGAAAAAAAAGAAGACTTCAGTATTATAATTTTTTGACGTGTTGATTTCAATGCGTTAATTTATTTACCTTAACTAACTTTTAAAAAATTACTATGTCTAAATTTATTATTGCTTTAATAGCCACAACCTTTACAATGACTGCCTTTGCTGATAACCATGCAAATCATACACCCATGAGTACACCTATGGTTGAGTCAGCACCTGCTATGGCTGCACCTAAGCACAGTACCAAAGAAATGCACGCTAAAAAAGCCCATCATCACGCAAAACAAGCTAAACACCATACACAAAAAGCTAAACACCATGCACAAAAGGCTAAACAGCACCACAGTACTGCCGTACAAAAGCCTGTGACAACAATGCCCGTGACAACAATGCCTGTGACTAACTAAAAATTTAGTTATTTAGCTATAAAAGAGGATTAAATACTTAGTACTTCACTTAGTTTCTAATCCTTTTTGACAAATAAGTCGGTCTAAAACAGTACGATGACAATCGCTTATTGACTGACAGTGCTTCAATCAATTACCCGCAATAATAGTAGCTGTAGCCTCAGGTAATTGATTAGGATAATCGCGACTAAAATGTAAACCGCGACTTTCTTGCCGAGATAACGCCGACTGAACAATTAAATCAGCGACTTGTACTAAGTTACGTAACTCTAACAAATTGCGTGTTACGTGGAATTGTGTATAAAATTCTTGTATTTCGGCTTGCAGTAAAGCAATTCTATGAGCCGCACGGTTCAAACGCTTAGTGGTACGGACGATTCCAACATAATTCCACATACAACGGCGTAGTTCTGCCCAGTTATGTGACACTACAACCATCTCATCAGCGTCAGTTACTTGGCTATCGTCCCAAGCTGCAAATGGTGTCGGCAAAGGCAAATGGTTATGTTGAATATGGTGTGCCGCTGCTTGTGCAAATACCATACACTCAACCAATGAGTTACTGGCTAGACGGTTCGCACCGTGTAAGCCAGTACAAGTCGTTTCACCCACGGCCAATAAACCTTGTAAGTCAGTTTGCCCCTGCAAATCAGTTATTACACCGCCACACGTATAATGTGCAGCAGGGACAACAGGAATGCCTTGCTGGGTGATGTCAATACCTAACTCTAAACACCGTGCCAAAATATTAGGAAAATGAGTGTGTAAAAAATCAGAGTCTTTGTGTGAAATGTCTAGATAAACACAATCAATACCATGTTTTTTCATCTCAAAATCAATTGCACGTGCCACAATATCACGTGGGGCAAGTTCGGCACGTGGGTCATGGTCTAACATAAAGCGTCTATTTTTTACGTTGGGTACAGAATCAGGTAGTAGTAAAATTCCGCCTTCACCACGAACCGCCTCTGAAATTAAGAAGCTTTTAGCGTGTGGGTGATATAAGCAAGTGGGGTGAAATTGAATAAATTCCATATTTGCAACACGACACCCCGCACGCCATGCACTGGCAATGCCATCGCCTGTGGCTGAATCAGGATTTGTAGTATACAAATAGACTTTACCCGCCCCGCCAGTGGCTAAAATAGTCTGTGTAGCGGCGATAGAATGAACGGTATCGCTGCCTTCGTGCAGAACATAAGCACCAATACAGCGTTTTTTTGCCATTGTTTCTTTGGGTTTATCTACCACTAAATCAACCAACATATGCGATTCTAATACTTGAATATTTGGGTGATTTCTAATATGCTTGACCAGCACTTGTTGTACTGCTGCCCCTGTTGCATCGGTAACATGAACGATTCGGCGTTGGCTATGACCCCCTTCACGCGTAAGGTGTAGCTGCCCTTGCTCTTCAGAAAAAGGTACACCTAAAGACTGTAACCAAGCGATTGCTTGAGGGGCGTGCTCAATTGTAAAAGTAGTGGCATCAGAATCACACAAACCTGCACCCGCGATTAAGGTATCATCAATATGGGCAGAAAAACTGTCTTCTTTACTTAATACAGCGGCAATACCACCTTGTGCCCAGGCACTTGAACCATCACCCAAAGCCGTTTTAGTCACAATGACAACACGTTTGGTATCAGCTAAGTGCAACGCAGCGGTTAGCCCTGCTAAACCACTTCCAATAATTAAAACATCACAGTGCATATCAACAGCAGGTAAAGCAGTAAGCATATTATTCCTGTAACAGTTAAAGACGAAGAATAGCCAGTTTAGCTATAAACATACCCAACAACATAGCAGCTAAAAATATAAGCATATCAAACCTACCCATCAAAATAGAAGCCAATGCAGGCCCTGGGCAATAACCCGCCAAACCCCAGCCAATACCAAACAAAGCTGCCCCGCTAATGAGTTTAGTGTCTAATTGGGTTTTTGTGGGCCATTCAAACTGTTCAACTATCCAAGGTTTGCGTCCAACAACCGATGCGTGCGATACACCTATCCAAGAGACCAGCAATGCACTGCCCATAACCAATGCCAACGAAGGATCCCAAAAACCAGGTTGTGCCACCCAAGAAACACCTTGCTTTAAACCTGCTAAATTTAAAAAAGCTAAGACTTTAGCTGGAGTAGTCATTCTGCTAATAACTAAGCCCACTGAAAATAAAATACCTGATAAAGCAGGGTATAGGATTGTTTTATAGGACTGTTTCATCGCATTATTTTATGAATCAATAGTTAATGATATTGATGATTAGTATTGATGTATTGATGATTAGTATTGATGATTAGTATTGATGATTAGTATTGATGATTAGTATTGATGATTAGTATTGATGTAGTATTAATAATAGATTGTTTATTAATCCTCTTTATACGAAAAAAGCTTTGGTTTTAAAAGCGGTCTGTTGTATAAATGATGGTTAGAATCAGGATTTTTTAAGGTTAAAAGATAAACAGAACTTTAGTTTTTTTTAAATCCTTAAATGCTGAAAATCTTGATTCAGACTATAAATTTTAAAGTTAAAAAAGTTAAACATATTTAACTGATATTAGTTAATATTAGTTAATATTAATTAATATGAGTCAATCAGTGAATTAATTTATTAAATTCACTATAAATACAGTTAAAAATCCAGTAGTCATAAATGTTAATGTTGCAATGAATGAACGTATAGAACGCCTTGCTAAACCACATACACCGTGGCCACTGGTACAGCCTGAACCCCATACTGTTCCAAAACCCACTAACAAGCCCGCGATTAATAGTAAACTCACTGCACGTGGTGGCGTAACAATAAAAGTAAACCATGAACCTATTGCATATCCACCAATAATTAAACCCATTAAAAAAGCGATACGCCAAGCCCTTTCAGTGGATTCAGAAAAAAACAACCCAGACACAATACCGCTAACGCCAGCGATACGCCCAACAGACGACAGCAGCAGCCAACTGGCACAACCAATAAATACACCGCCCAATAAGGGCTGAAGTATATTAAACAAGTGAGTCATTATTGTGTGATTACTTAATGATGCTTAATGGTGATTAGACGTTTCACCAGCGATTAATGTATAAATTGTGCCGCAATAATGACAACGGCCTTGCCCTTGTTTAGCAATATCAATAAATACTTTAGGGTGACTGCTCCAGCTGGGTATATTTGGAGGCGGACAATGTACACCACCCAAGCTGTTCAGTTCGCTGGCTTTTAATTCAATTTGTTTTGACATATATAACCCCTTAAACACGGGTTAGCCAATGGGCATACTTCGGATTTTTACCATTGACAATATCAAAAAATGCCTGTTGAATGGTTTCAGTCATAGGCCCACGTGAGCCACTGCCAATTTGTAGACGGTCTAATTCACGAATCGGCGTTACTTCAGCTGCCGTACCTGTAAAGAAAGCTTCATCGCAGATGTATATTTCATCACGAGTAATCCGTTTTTGAACGATTTGAATGCCTAAATCTTGACAGATATGAAAGATGGTATTGCGAGTAATCCCATTTAAAGCCCCTGCTGATAAATCAGGCGTATAAATAACACCGTCTTTAATTACAAATAAATTTTCACCAGCTCCTTCGCTTACAAACCCTGAAGTATCTAGCAATAAAGCCTCGTCATAACCATCATCGGTCGCTTCCATATTGGCCAAAATACTATTGGTATAGTTACTAACCGCTTTTGCTTGAGTCATAGTAATATTTACGTGATGACGGGTGTAACTACTGGTTTTAACACGAATACCCCGTTTTAAGCCATCTTCACCTAAATAAGCCCCCCACGCCCAAGCGGCAACCATAGCATGCACGGTATTGCCTTTGGGTGATATACCTAGTTTTTCAGAACCAATCCAAACTAAAGGACGAATATAGCAACTGGGTAACTGATTCGCTGCTACCACATCAATATGGGCTTGATTTAAAGTGTCTAAATCAAACGGCACTTTCATACGTAAAATTTTTGCACTGTTTAATAAGCGTTGCGTATGCTCTTGCAGGCGAAAAATAGCAGTACCACCATCGGGCATAACGTAAGCACGTACACCTTCAAATGCACCGCAGCCGTAGTGCAGAGTATGGCTTAATACGTGAATCGTAGCATCACGCCATTCAATCAATTTACCGTCCATCCAAATTTTTCCATCGCGGTCTGCCATACTCATAAAGTGTCCTTACTATGTGTTTGTAATCAGTGTTTGTATCAATATCTGTATTGATATTTGTATGACTATTTTATAACTACTAAAACGATAACTAAAACGATAGTTAGCTATAAGGCGGTAACATTCTACCTAAACTTGCACTAAAAATTTGTCCCAGTTGTACTAAAAAATCAGTTTCTTTATTGATGCTAAAGTGTTCTTTATCTTGACTGCCGATAATAAATAAACCAAACGCTTTTGCATTGGGCGTAACACGCAATGCAATGATACCCAAACTCGCTACAGGTCTTGGTAGCCATTCAGTCGCACTAAATGGTGCGTAAGCACCACAATAGGGCTGTTTTAAACCATCAGTAAATGTTTTAATGTCTTCACTAACGGGCTGATTGCACGGTAAATCATGGTACAAAGCTTCAGTTCCCCACACTCTAATAGCCGTATCTTGTAAGCCAAATACATGAGCAACAGCTTCTTGTGCCGCGTCTATTATTGTAGCGACTGATCGTTGTGCCAATAAACACAGAGTAATTTGATGTAATTGTTGTGCTATGTCTTCATTGGCTTTAGCGTGGCTTAATAGTTGTTCTAATCGACTGACATTATCAGACAATGTTTGTTTGAGTGCATTCACTTGCTTTGCTTGCAAACTAATCGTGTTTGCACCCACAATATGCGGTAATTCAAGTCTTTTGAGTACGTGGGCGTGTGTATTAAAAAAATCACGGTGTTCTAATAAATAATCTATGACTGATGTTTCGGTTAATTCAATAGGCTGTTTTATCTGCTTAAACACAGTAAGTGTGGGTGTAAGTATTGGTGTAGGCTCTTTAAGCAAACTTGTTTTAGAAACCCGTACTTCAGGATTAAGATAAACAGGGGCTTGCGGTTCACTGTGTAATATGGGTTCAATACGTCCCAGCATTTCAAGGCTATTTTTTATCGTAGA
>JAYWHD010000083.1:0-24842 GCA_043777895.1 Betaproteobacteria bacterium
CGTAACCCGCCCGTAAAAATAGCATTGCGGTTATAAAGTAAGTGTTGCGGTGTAATACTGGCGGCAATCGGTTCATTCGCTGGCGCGTCCCTAACATAGTGTGCCGCTTGTAATGTCGTAATGTGTTCAAATACTACTTTAAGTGCAGGATAGGCAGCACGCAATGGCAACATCACGCGGTCAATAAACACGGCTTCTCGGTCAAATAAATCTACATTCGGGTCAGTAACTTCACCATGAACTAATAAAGGTATATTTAGGCGTTGCATAGCGTTTAAAGCCGTATCGCAATGGGCTAGTAAATCGCGCACCCCTGCGTCAGAATTAGTGGTTGCACCTGCAGGGTATAACTTAAAACCAATCACTTGGCCTGTATCAGTAAAGTTGTCTGCTACACGTTGTACTTCATCAGCAGTTGTGTGTTCAGTTAAGTATAAACACATATAAGGTTTAAACAGCGTAGCAAAATTTTGAGGCAATACGGCCATAATTGCGTTATGGTATACCAATGCCTGTGCAACAGTAGTAATAGGCGGCTTTAAATTAGGCATAATAATCGCTGCACCAAATTGCCTGGCGGTTGCGTTGGCTGTGCCTGCTAAAATTGCACCATCACGTAAATGAACATGGGCATCAATGGGTTTATCAAGTACTAAGGTTTTAGGTATGTTTAATGTATTCATATTAAGTGTATTTATTGAGTGTATTTAGTCAGTAATTTTTTAATCTTTGTATCGGTATCTTTGTATCAGTAATGTAATAAACTAAATTAGTTGTTATAGTATTTATTCATGTATTTATTCATGTATTTATTCATAGTATTTACTCATAGTAAATATATTATTATGCTAGTAGTAAATAAATACTAGTTAAATGATTTTACTTTTTACTTTTTACTTATTTTATTATTTATTATTTACTGTTAAATAAATTAATCATAATATTAAATATTTTATGCCTGAATTGCCAGAGGTAGAAACAACACGCCGTGCTATGGCACAAGTGCTTGCAACACGCACTATTAAAACAGTTGTACTACGCCGTGACCGTTTACGTTGGCCTATTCCAGACCATTTACCGACAACCTTAGCACAAGCACGTGTTGTACGGTGTGAACGGCGTGGTAAATATATATTACTATTTTGTGAAAACTCATCAGCATCAGGCTGGTTACTCATTCATTTAGGTATGAGTGGCAGCGTATGCCATGTATCACCTGATACCGTTATAAAAAAGCACGACCACGTTGATTTTGATTGTGGTGATATTATTTTACGCTATAACGATCCCCGTAGATTTGGGGCTATTTTATGGTTAAACGGTACACAAGAGCTATTGCCTAATAGTCCATTATTAGAACACCTTGGCGTTGAGCCATTGAGTGAGCTTTGTCATGCAAAACAACTGTATACCGTAAGCCGTAGCTTAAAAATAGCGGTTAAACCATGGTTATTAGCTGGTAAAGCAGTTGTCGGTGTCGGTAATATTTATTGTAGTGAGAGTTTATTTTATGCACGGATTCACCCTAGCCAACCTGTGGGTAGCTTGACTTTATTAGCCTGTGAACGTTTATATACTGCAATATTACAGGTGCTACACGCTGCACTAGAGGCAGGTGGCAGTACTTTAAATGATTTTGCAAGCGGCACGCATAACCTGGGGCAGTATCAAAACCAAATGGCAGTTTATGGTAGAGCTGGTTTGCCCTGCGTTGATTGCAACACACCCATTTTACTGTGGTTGCGTGAGGGTAAAGCCATAGGTGGACGCGCAACTTATTTTTGTCCATACTGTCAGCCAATAGCCAATGCTTGAAAAAATATGATGCCCCGCACTTCCCCACCTTTATTAACACCTGAACCTTTATTTTCATCAGAGCCTAATTCAGAGGTCGATGAATCACTATGGCGTAAAAAAGCCCAAGAAGTGTTAAATGTTTGGCAAAATGTTTTGCATACCAACGGTTTACTGACACCTAGTATGACTGATAGTATTAAAAGTATGCTACAAAAAATGACTACAAATCGCCATACTGTGGCTATTGTTTCTGAAGTATCGCGTGGCAAGAGTGAACTCATTAATGCGTTACTATTTTCTCAATACGGGCAGCGTATTGTCCCAGCAGGTGCAGGCCGTACTACGATGTGTCCTACAGAATTTTTTTGTGATTTTGATGCTGAACCCTACTTAGAATTACTGCCTATGGATACCCGTACAACGGATAACAATCAAGTTGATGCCCATAGGTCTTTACGTAAATTATTAAATACACCTAGTGCTTGGCAACGTTACCCTTTAAAAATAATTAATGCCGATACTTTGGCATTAGCGATACAAAAAACAAATGATTTACAACAAGTATCTTTTATGCAAGCACAGTCGCTTGGATTTTTTACAGCAATAAATATAAATAATATAAATAATACAGATATAAATAATACAGATATAAATGATATAGATAATAATATTATCAATATTCATACGGTTGATAGTACCGTTAATAATACAAATAATGCCGTAGTTGATAGTGATTCAATTAATACCGATACTAATCACCTGTTTGAAGTACCTTTATGGCGTTATGCACGTATTAATTTGCATCACTCTTTGTTGGCAACAGGCTTGTCTTTACTGGATACACCTGGCATCAATGCCTTGGGCTATGAGGCAGCCCTAACGCATGAGGTCTTGTCTAATGTTGATGGTGCTATCTTTATATTAGATGTAGCGACAAGCGTTACACATTCAGAACAATGGTTTTGGAATACTTATTTAAACCATTTGCCCAATTCTAATAAATATCTAATACTTAATAAAATAGATACATTAAATGATGTTTTACGGAGCAAAGACGAAGTAAATAACATTGTTGACAGACAAATTAAACACAATGCCGAATTATTAAATATTAATCAAACAGATATATTTGCTATTTCTGCACAACAAGGCTTAATCGCCCGTGTAACCAATAATATTGATATATTTGACAGTAGTTGTCTAGGCTATTTGGAAGCTAATTTAGGCTCAAACTTGCTACAAAAATGTGAGTTATATATGAAGCAACAGGTAATACAAATATTGACTATTAATTATAATTTTTTATCAAAATATTTAGCCAATGATATCTGTGATATCAGTAAACGTTTAAACCGTTTAAAAGCGTTAAGAGATTCTAAAGACCGTGTATATGCTTTACATGCTTATATCAGTGATATTAAAAGACGTGAGCAAATGGAGCAAGCCATTGTGGCTAGGCTTAGACAAAAAATGATTACTCATTCTCAAATTATTATTAATAAAGTATTACCCAATGATATAAAAAATAGTTTTGTTATGGTTATAGACAGTTGTAAAACTGAAAATATTACTAATATTCAGCAACATTTAGCAATTGCATTAGCGACTGCACAATTACGGTTAATAGGTTTAAAAAATGAGCTTCAAACGATTAAAGACATAGTGACTTATGCTTTACTTAAGCTACAAAAACTATATAGAGAGCCAACACAGTTAGATATTAGTTTAATTGATTTACCCGCAATGTCCAGTATAGATGTAGCATTAGTAGAGATGAAACGCTTGGCTAAACAGCATAAGCCCACTGCAGCGTATTTGTTTCCACACTTAAAATTATTGCATTTAACTCAAACGCAACGGCATCAAAAAGTTGAAGAGATTCATCAAATTATGGAGGAGAATATTCGCCTTTATAACCAAGTACATACCGATTTTTTGTTTTGGTTTGACGTTTTATTACAGTATATTCAGCAAGCACAAATAGACTACCAAAATAGGTTAAATAAACGTTATGATGCTTTACAGCGAATGCAAATGGCACAAGATGACTTGACATTTTTTTGTCAATCTATACAAGATGATTTACAGGCAATAATAGTTAAAAAACACCAACTAGAGATGGCTTATGCACAAGTAAAAATAACCTTAAAAGTACCTAATATTCTTGAAGTACTCACTTAGTATGGTTATTGAATTTTCACAACAATTAGTCGCGTGGCAAGTCATTTATGGACGCCACCATTTGCCGTGGAGTCAATCAGTACACTTTAGTGAAGCTGATTTCGCTTATCGTGTATGGTTATCTGAAGTCATGTTGCAACAAACGCAAGTCAAGACTGTTATTCCTTATTTTGATACTTTTCAAACCCGTTTTCCAACCATAACAGACTTAGCACAAGCAGATATTAATGACGTATTAGCTTTATGGGCGGGTTTGGGTTATTACAGTCGGGCGCGTCATTTACACCGTACATCTCAAATAATTGCTATGCAACACAACGGTATTATGCCTAATAATTTTAGTGATTTAATCGCCTTACCTGGTATCGGGGCATCGACAGCGGGAGCAATATTGTCTTTAGCGTATCAACAACGCGCAGCTATACTTGATGGTAATGTTAAGCGGGTTTTAGCCCGCCATGCAGGTATATTAGGCTGGTCGGGGGTATCACTTGTTAGCAAACAATTATGGCAAGTTGCCAATGATTATTTAATTAAGCCAACGACCCTGGTGATACCTGAACACCATCGCCGCTATACACAAGGTTTGATGGATTTAGGGGCAACAGTATGCCATAAACGTAAGCCTGATTGTGCGGTGTGTCCTGTTGCTCAAACTTGTTTTGCTTTAAGAAGCGGTTTGCAAAATACTATTCCTGAAGCCCGTCCAAAACGAGTATTGCCTATACAGTGCCGTAGTGCTTTGGTCTTATATGATACAAATGGCGTGTGGTTATTAAGACGAGAGCCTAAAGGGTTATGGGGCGGATTACTTAGCTTTTTAGAGGCAGACAGTGATACTGATTTACACCAGCAAGCATTCACATTGCTTAAAGGTGTACAAGCAGCACCGCCAATAAAACCGTGGCAGTTACCATATTTAAAACATAGCTTTACGCATTATCAATTAAACTGGACGATATGGAGTATTGCTTTAAGTAGTGATGAATCGGCGGCTTTAAATTTACCTGAAGCATGGCAATATGTTGCTTTGAGTGAGGTCGCGTCAAAAGGTGTACCTGCGGCGGTACTTAAAGTTTTGTGTAAATTAAACTAATCCAATTCATTAAATTGATTTTTAAGAAGAGACACGTAAATATAAATACATAAATATAAATTTTATAAAAATATACATAAAAAATATTACTATGAACAATATCAATACGCCCTTAATTATTAATCCTATTAACGATGATTTTTCAACTGCAGCACAAATTACACCCGATGATATTGCTTACATTGCCGCTCAAGGCTTTAAAACACTGATTAATTGCCGACCTGATTTTGAAGCAGGTATTGAACAACCAACCAGTCAGGCATTAGCCGTTTTAGCAGCCGAATACGGATTAGATTTCATTCATTTTCCTGTGATTATGGGTCATTCTGGTGACGAATTTGCCATTAATATGGCAGAGTATTTGTTGTACGCACCTAAACCCGTTTTAGGATTTTGCCGTTCGGGGACACGGGCAGGAAAACTGTATAGCTTGGCACAGGCTTTAATAGACAGTCAAGCCGTTGTGATAGAATTGTCTAAGCCACAGTAGTAGCAAAAGCTACTTTAGAGTCTTTAATCCATGCTTTTTAGAGTTTAGAGTTTAAGCATTCGTTTAATTAGTTACTTAATTAGTTATTTGATTGGTTGTTTGTACGGTTTTTGCAATAGATATGAATGATTGTAAGTATTTTATGCTTGTATCAGCTTCACGGATACCTAAAAAAATATGCTTATTTAGTCCTTTTTTGCCTAATTTAACAGGAAAAATAGCTGGGTTTTTATTATTGGTATGGCTGTTGTTATATTCTTCAACTAACCAACGTGGTAAAGCGGCTACAGCACAACCACTAGCAACCATTTGCAACATAATATCAGTGGTTTCAATGGTTTTATGGCGTTTTGGCGTAATACCAGCAGGTATCAAAAATTGTGTATAAATATCTAACCGCTCCACTGGAACGGGATAGGTAATTAAAATATCATTCATTAAATCTTTAGGTTTTGCATATTCTGCCTTGCATAAAGCGTGATTTTCGCTCACAACAAGTACTTGCTCATAAGCAAAAACAGGTTCAAATATCAAACCTGGTTTATATAATGGGTCTGGCGTGACTAACACATCAATTTCATAAGCAAATAGTGCAGCAATGCCACCAAACTGAAATTTTTGCTTTACGTCTACCTCAACATCAGGGTATTTATCTAAATACGGTGCGACAATTTTAAGTAACCACTGATAGCACGGATGGCATTCCATACCAATACGCAACTCACCACGTTCGCCTTTAGCAAATTGTCTTAAACGCTCTTCAGCATACGTAAATTGCGGTACTAATCGATTGGCTGTTTCTAGTAAATACTCACCAGCTTGAGTCAGTCTTAAGCCCCGCCCTTCACGGTGCCAGATAGCAATATTAAATTGATCTTCTAGTTTACGTATGGTGTGGCTTAGTGCAGATTGCGTTAAATGTAATTTTTTAGCAGCGGCAGTTAAAGAACCTAGCTGATTCACTTCGCGAATAATTTTAAGGTGGGTGCGTTCAATTAAAGCCATATAAAGTATAGTTTTTATATACTATGAATTTAATTCATAGTTAAGTGAAAAAAAACCATTTTACATCATACGTTTATTTATTAATAATAGCTTTTTAGGTATGCAACATCTAAATTTTTTAAATATAAATTTAGCTTAACTTAACTTAACTTAACTTAACTTAATTTAATTTAACTTAATTTAACTAAATTACACTTAACTTTAAAGGTATTAAATATATGGTTACTACACACAACTTGGGATTTCCACGTATAGGTGCGCAACGTGAGCTTAAATTTTCTTTAGAATCTTACTGGAAAGGCAGTATTACGCAAGATAAATTATACGAAGTGGGTGCAGATTTACGCCGGTTACATTGGCAGCAACAAATTCAATTAGACTATATTCCTGTGGGTGATTTTTCGTTTTATGACCAAGTATTAGACATGAGTTTTTTATTAGGCAATCTGCCTGAACGCGTTCGTGATTTTCATGGCAATATATTAGACAATTATTTTCGCGTTGCCCGTGGCCGTTCAGTGCAATCTACCAAAGCAGATGCAGGCTGTTGTACAGGTGTTGCCGCAGGTGAAATGACCAAATGGTTTAATACTAATTATCATTATATTGTGCCTGAATTTAGTACGGATACAAGCTTTAAGTTGGACGTATCACGCTTGAAAGAACAGATTGCTGAAGCTAAAGCACAAGGTGTTAAAGTAAAACCAGTAATTATTGGACCAATAACCTATTTAGCAATTGGCAAAATAAGTAAATCAAATTCAAATTCAAATTCAAATAATATTAATAATTTAGCTAAAGACGATTCAGAAAAACTGTCTTTATTATCAAAAATATTGCCTGTTTATGTTGAACTATTAAATTCATTGGCTGAAGATAAAATTGAATGGGTTCAAATTGACGAACCCATTTTAGTGACTGATTTGAATGATGAGTGGAAAGAGGCTTTTAAAATAGCTTATGAGCAGCTTAAAAATTGCCGTATAAAAATATTATTAGCCACATATTTTGGGCAGTTAGCTGAAAATACTACTTTGGCTGCTAATTTGCCTGTCGCAGGGTTGCATATTGATGTTGTTGATAATATTAATAACAATAATTATGAAAATAATAATGATAAAAACATTAATAATATAGAAGAAATAATAAGTGTATTGCCTTCAAAAACCGTATTGTCATTGGGTGTTATTAATGGCCGTAATATTTGGAAAACCGATTTAAACGCTGTACTTAAATGGTTAGAACCATTGGCTAATATATTGAGAAATCGCTTGTGGATTGCACCCTCATGTTCATTGCTGCATGTACCCGTTGACCTTAATAATGAAAAAAACTTAGATACCGAAGTTAAATCATGGCTAGCTTTTGCGTTGCAAAAATTAGAAGAGCTACATGTTCTTGCACTGGCCTTAAATCATGGACGTGCAACAGTTCAAACAGAATTAAATGAAAACTTAGCCTGTATCACGGCACGCAGACAGTCTATGCGTGTTAATAATCCTGCGGTTAAAGCGGCTTTAAGCAACATTAATACCCATTTTGGACAACGTAAAAATAATTATCCAGTACGGGCTTTGAAGCAAGCCAAGCTACTTAATTTACCTATATTTCCGACAACAACAATTGGTTCTTTTCCACAAACTACTGAAATTCGTCAAGCACGTAGCCAATTTAAAACGGGTGTAATCGCTGAAAGTGCTTATAAAATTGCTATGCAAGCTGAAATTACCCGCAGTGTACGCGAGCAAGAAGCTTTAGGTTTAGATGTGTTTGTTCATGGTGAAGCCGAACGCAATGATATGGTGGAATATTTTGGTGAGCAACTAGACGGTTATGCTTTTAGCCAATTGGGTTGGGTGCAATCTTATGGTTCTCGTTGCGTAAAACCGCCTATTTTATTTGGTGATATTAGCCGTTCTAAAGCAATGACAGTTGAATGGACACGGTACGCACAATCATTAACCAATAAACCGATGAAAGGTATGCTGACTGGCCCTGTAACCATTTTAAATTGGTCTTTTGTACGCGACGACCAGCCGCGTTCAGTGTCTTGTACACAATTGGCTTTAGCAATTCGTGAGGAAGTGCTTGATTTAGAAGCGGCTGGTGTACGTATTATTCAAATTGATGAAGCTGCTTTGCGTGAAGGATTACCGCTACGTAAAGCACACTGGCAGTCTTATTTGGATTGGGCGGTAGAAGCTTTTCGTATTACTGCTAACGGTGTGGCTGACGAAACACAAATACATACGCATATGTGTTATTCTGATTTTAATGACATTATTACGTCAATCGCTGGTATGGATGCTGACGTTATTACGATTGAAACATCTCGTTCTGATATGAAACTATTAGATGCTTTTGATACATTTAATTACCCTAATGAGATTGGTCCTGGTGTATATGATATTCATTCACCCAATATTCCAACACAAGAACGCATAGTTTCTTTAATGAAAGAAGCCGTTAAACGCATTCCAGCTGAACGGTTATGGATTAACCCAGACTGTGGTTTAAAAACCCGCCAATGGCCTGAAGTCATTGCTGGATTAACGGCAATGGTTGGAGCAGCCCATCAATTACGTGAAGAGGCAGAAGAGTCTTAATAAATTTGGTACGGCTACTTTAGATGATTCAAGTATAAATTCATAGGAAAATCTTAGTAAAAATAAGACTTATCTTATATGAAAAATACAATGACTATCTTTAAGTAGCAGTACCATACATTGAATGTATAAGTCAAATATATGGTGATGTTAAATTTTAACTTTTATAGTATTTACATTAATATGCTAGGCTAGTTACTTCTTAAGTATTAAATTGCTTGTATCAGTGCTATTTGATACATTACCAAATATATAAACTTGTATACTTAAAAGGTATCTAGGCAATTGCTGCAGCACCACCAACAATTTCAGACAGCTCTTTAGTAATTGCTGCTTGACGAGTTTTATTGTAAACTAATTGCAAGTCACCAATAACTTTTTTCGCATTGTCTGAGGCAGACTTCATTGCCACCATCCTAGCAGATTGTTCACAAGCCATATTTTCAGCTACAGCTTGGTAGATTAAAGCCTCAACATAGCGTTGCAGCAAATCATCTATGACAGTTTTTTGGTCAGGCTCATATAAATAATTCCAGTTATAGGTAGCTTGCTCTTTAGGCGTTTGCAGCATATTGTCAGCAGTAATAGGTACTAACTGCTCAATTTTTGGATTCTGCTTCATACTATTTACAAAATCAGAAGATGCAATGTAAACTGCATCAACTTCACCTGCTATAAACGCATCTAAAACAACCTTAATAGGCCCTAGCAAAGTCTCTAAAACTGGACGGTCACCTAGCTGTACTAGGTTAGAAACTACATTAACACCTAAACGGTTTAAAAAACTTAAGCCTTTAGTTCCGATAGCCACACCTTTAATACCAAT
Source organism: Betaproteobacteria bacterium (assembly GCA_043777895.1). Classification (GTDB taxonomy): domain Bacteria; phylum Pseudomonadota; class Gammaproteobacteria; order Burkholderiales; family Burkholderiaceae_C; genus JBDLSY01. Next base: position 10,002 of record JAYWHD010000083.1, read on the forward strand.
ATTATCAGATTGCCAGTCTTTTATTGTATTTAAGACGATGCGTTGAATATTGGTATTTAAACCACCACACAAGCCTTTATCAGTAGTTATTAAAATAATCGCTACATTTTTGATAACAGGACGAGTGAGTAAATAAGGGTGTGCGTATTCAGGATTACTATGACATAAGTGTGCAGTGATATTACGAATCTTGTCAGCATATGGACGCGCATTACGCATACGTTCTTGAGCACGACGCATTTTAGAAGCAGCCACCATCTCCATAGCTTTGGTGATTTTTCTAGTATTTTGTACTGACTTAATTTTTACACGAATTTCTTTAGAGCTTGCCACGGTTATGTATCCTTGGTTTCAAATTGTTAATAAGAACCTGATTTTTTAAACTCTGCAGTAGCGGCATGCAAAGATTTTTCATCATCAGCTGACATATTGCCTTTATTCATTGCATCTGTTAATGCAGAGTGCTTTGATTTGAGATGAGACAATAAGGCTTTTTCAAAAACTAATGCGTGCTTAACTTCAACATCATCCATATAATTATTATTAACAGCGAATAAAGAAGCCGCCATTTCCCATACCTGCATTGGGGCATATTGATTTTGCTTCATTAATTCAGTTACTAACTTACCACGTTCTAACTGCTTGCGAGTCGCTTCGTCCAAGTCAGAGGCAAATTGTGCAAATGCCGCTAATTCTCTATATTGTGCTAAAGCCAACCGAACACCAGCACCTGTATCTTTACGCTTCATTATTTTTGTTTGAGCCGCACCACCCACGCGAGACACTGAAATACCCGCGTTAATCGCTGGACGGATACCTGCGTTGAACAAGTCTGTTTCTAAAAATATTTGACCATCTGTAATTGAAATTACGTTGGTAGGAACGAAAGCTGATACATCGCCTGCTTGAGTCTCAATGATTGGCAAAGCGGTTAGAGAGCCTGTTTTACCTTTTACTAAACCTTTGGTAAATTTCTCAACATAATCGGCATTGACACGGGCAGAGCGTTCTAATAAGCGACTATGTAGATAAAAAACATCACCTGGGTAAGCTTCACGGCCTGGTGGACGGCGTAGTAATAGTGAAATTTGGCGATAAGCAACCGCTTGCTTAGACAAATCATCATAAACAATGAGTGCATCTTCACCGCGATCTCGGAAATATTCGCCCATTGTACACCCTGAATAAGGAGCAATAAACTGCATTGCAGCCGAATCAGAAGCTGCTGCAGCAACCACTGTTGTATAAGCCATTGCACCAGACTCGGTAAGTTTACGCACTACACTGGCAATCGTTGATGCTTTTTGACCGACTGCAACATAGATACAGGTCATATTTTGACCTTTTTGATTGATAATGGCATCAACAGCAACAGCAGTCTTGCCTGTCTGACGATCACCGATAATTAATTCTCGCTGACCACGCCCGACTGGTACCATTGCATCAACTGATTTTAAGCCTGTTTGTACGGGTTGATCAACTGACTGACGCGCAATTACACCTGGAGCTACCTTTTCAATTACATCACGTTCAGTGGTATTAATAATACCTTTGCCATCAATCGGTTCGCCTAAAGCATTGACAACTCGACCTAGTAAGGCACGGCCTACTGGAACGTCTAAAATTCGTCCTGTCGTTTTAACTACATCACCTTCAGAAATGCGCTTATAGTCCCCTAATATAACAGCACCAACCGAATCACGTTCCAAGTTTAGAGCTAAACCAAACACGCTGTTTGGAAACTCTAGCATTTCACCTTGCATTACGTCAGATAAACCGTACACCCGGCAAATACCATCTGTTACTGATACAACACTTCCTTGATTACGAACATCAAGGCTAACGCTGACACCGCTAATACGACTTTTAATTAAATCGCTAATTTCCGAAGGGTTGAGTTGCATAAACGCTCCAACAATAATATTAAATTCTGAATTAAGGCTTACTAAAGTATACTAAAAAAGCAGTATTTTTGATAAGTATCAATAATATAGTTTTTTATTTACACTAGACTAAGCCCATACGTTAAGCTAAAAGCTATAGTTTATTACGCTAGGCTAATCACACTAAATTACTTAAACTATAAGTGCTTGTATTAGACTATCAAGGCTGCACGCATAGTTTCTAACTGAGCCTTTACTGAAGTATCTAACACTTGGTCACCTACACTAACCCGAACACCACCAATTAAGCTGGTATCTACTACAACTACGGGCTTAAGGTGTGTACCAAATTTTTTTTGTAAGCTTATTACTAAGTCAGATAACTGTTCAGAGGTTAAGGTAAATGCACTGGTAATAATAGCTTCCTTAGCACCCTCTGATTTATTTTTGAGTAGTATAAACTGTTTATTTATATTAGGTAACAAAAATAGACGCTTGTTTTGAATCAACACTGCTAAGAAGTTAGATATTAATTCAGATGAAGGTGTTTTATGTTGAGCATTAAAGGCAAAGAGTAAAGAATCAATCTGTTCTTTTTGACTTAAAAAAGGATTTTTAAATAATAACTGTACTGCTTGACTATCAACTACAGCATTAAGCGATAGAAGTTCAGCTTGAATTTTAGCAACATCATTTAATTGAGCGGCAGAAAATAGAGCCTCTGCATAAGGACGGGCAATAGTTGAAAGTTCAGCCATAAAATTTTACTCCAAATACTGGTTACAGTTTAATTTTAAGTGCAGCCAATAAGTCAGCATGGGTAGATGCGTTCACTTCACGCTTCAATATTTGTTCTGCACCTGACACCGCTAGTGAAGCAACTTGTTCTCGCAAAGACTGCTTAGCGAGAAACATGTGTTGCTCAACTTCAACTTTAGCAGCATGTAGGATTCTTGAGTATTCTATTTCAGCACCTGTTTTAGCTTCAGCAATAATACTTATTGCTTGCTTTTCTGCATCAGCAACCAAGCCTTGATTGTCAGCTCTCGCTTGTGCTAATTCATTTTTTACTCTTTTTTCAACGTCAGCTAAGTTAGCTTGAGCTAATTCTGCAGCCTTAAGTCCACTGGCTATTTTGTCGCGACGCTCATCTAAAGCAACACGTACAGGTGGCCAAACGAAGCGAGACACAAACCATGCTAATGTGAAAAACACAAAGACTTGAACAATAAAAGTGGCGTTTAAATTCACAACCAGCTTCCTTCGCAATAAATCGTTTCTATAACCAAGTTTTTATAATTAAAACATGCAAGTAAAAAACAGCAATGATTTAACTACACCAAACAACAAGCCCTAATTAATGTAGAGCTTGTTATATCACATATACTTTACAGTACCATTTAACCCTTAAATGGATTGACAAAGGCAAATGTCATTGCAACACCAACACCGATTAAAAATGCAGCCTCAATTAAACCTGCTAATAAAAGTAATTTGGTCTGTAAAGGCTCCATTATCTCTGGCTGACGAGCACAAGCGTCTAAGTAACGACCACCAACATAAGCGATACCAAAACAAGCAGCAACAGCACCAAAAGTTACAATTACACCGCAAACTAAAGCAACAGCAGCGACATCAGTCATAATAAAACTCCATTTTAAAAGTGAAAAATACTACCAAAAACTAAAACAAAATTAACATTATACCCAAGTAAAACTAGTGCTTTTCATGTGCTTGACCTAAATACACTAAAGACAGCATCATCATAATAAATGCCTGAAGAGCAATTACTAAAATATGGAATATGGCCCACACTGAACCAAGCACCCAGTGTGATAAGAATCCCCACCAAGTCCAAGTAGCGCCTAACAAAGCAATCATCATAAAAATCAGCTCACCTGCATACATGTTACCAAATAGACGCATTGCCAAAGAAATGCTTTTTGCAAGATAACCCAGCATATTTTCAAAGAAATTAGCGGGGGATAAAGCAATTTTTGCGACTAAACTAGAAGTATGAAAGGGTGCAGTAAACAACCCAAGGATAAATTCTTTAATACCATGGGCTTTGGCACCATATACAAGACATGTCAAAACGACACCTAGAGAAATTCCGAAAGTGCCATTTAAATCAGCGGTAGGAACGGGACGAAATTCATGGACATTAATGTGTAGTGCATGTAGCAAAACTGCCATCATATCTACAGGAAAAAAGTCTAGGGCATTCATGAATAACACCCAAATAAATATCGTTAATGCTAATGGTGCAATAAAACTCAAGTCTTTAGCTGCATGCACAATTGAACTGGATTGTCCTGCCGCCATATCAACTACGACTTCAAACAAAGCTTGGGTTCTATTTGGTACACCAGAAACCGACTTACGTGCAATTAACCACATTATGAAGGCGGCTAATATAGCACAAATTACAGACATAACAATGGTGTCATAATTAAGTACACCCATATCAATTAAACCGACTTGTTCGCGGTTAGACCAATTTTTTAGGTGATGCTTAATATACTCTGATGATGAACCTGCCATATATTGTCCCAAGTAATTATTTTGAAAAACCGTGCCATAAACCACATAATGTCGGCGACAAAACCATACTAATTAAACCTACAAAAAATCCCTGCCAAACCCAGTAAAAATCTTTTAATACAAATAAAGAGGCTATTAAACAAAGACCGCTTAATATTGTTTTTAAAAATATTGCTATAAACAGCATATTTGAACTAAAGCTACCTCGTAGTATTTTATAGCGCCACCAAATACCTAAAAAAAGACTTGGGACAAATATAGATAAACTAGACAGTAAAACATTTACAACAAATAAACGATTAAAAAATATAACGCCTATTAAAACTAAAACTATCAGTAGCAAACATTGGAAGATTAATATTGACTGAACATCTTTACGCCATACACATAAGGCAGTCGTATTAAGTGTGTTTTTCATATTATTTTGTAGCAAACCTGATATAAATTAGAATCTAATAATTTTTTATTACAAAACTAAATAATTATAAAGCAAAAATATTATTTTTTACCACTAAAAAACATTAATTAGTTATCAAAGATATAAAAAAACGCAATCTAGTCCAACCATCACCCATTGCTACACCTTTAAACTCTTTATCAATATAAGCTAATTGACAAGACGCGTTGGCTATGTTATCAAGACTTAATTTAGTTCGAATACTTCCTTTTGCTATCATACGCAACACTTCTGATGCCTGCCAAATAATTAAAGGCAAAGCTTCTTTTTCAGATTCTAAACTGTCCAATATTTTTAACGCACGAACACCATCACCGCCCTGTAAAGCTTGAGAAAACTGCTGTATATCGTATCGGGCTACGTCAAGCACAGCATCACGTACGGTCGCTAAATTAACAACACCTGCTGGACACAGTAAAGATAGTTTTAATAACTCTTGTTGTGCCGCTAATAAATTGCCTTCTGTTTGCACTGCAATCCATTGTGCTGCCTCTGATGATAGCTGCAAACTATTTAATAACGCACGTTGAATTAACCAATTAGGTAATTGGTCTAAAGAAATACCATTGCCCTCAACGACAACCCCAACGGCACTTAAAGCATTAAACCAAGCGGACTTAAATTGTTCTCTCTCTAATTGTGGCAGAATAATTAAAGTAACCGTTGAATCTGGTAAACGGTTCGCCAAAGAAATTAAAGTTTGCCCACCTATTTTACCTGGCTTTCCTGTGGGGATACGAATGTCTAATACCCGTAAATCACCAAATAAACTTAATGTACCCACTGCTAAGGACAATCCACTCCAGTCACTTTTGGCATCAAAATGCAGTAGTGTACGCTCGGTATAACCCGCCGCTTTTGCAGCCAGTCGGATTGCATCAGCCGCCTCCATAATTAACAATGGCGCAGCACCGTGTAAAATATACAACGCCGATACCCCTTTTTTCAGGTGATACGGTAGTTGTGTAGCGCTAATATGTATCGCCATAGTGTATTAATATTAATTAATATATTAATAAGGCAGATGAGCTGCACTTAAGCGTGTCAAAACAGCTTGATTAAGTTCATCTTGAATAGCCCGATATAAATCAGCTTCCTCAAGCTCTTTAGCCAACATTAAATTATCGTTATAGGTAAAATCACGTTGTTTACTAAGTGTTATTACATCTAACCAGACATTGTTTTGAGTATCAAATAGACGCACAGTCACTGACTGCCGCAATTGATATTCACGGACACGCCCAGCAGCATTGGTTGATAACACTGTTTTGTCGCGCCGCTCATCACTTAACAATAACAAGGGTGAATTTACTGTGTCAGAATCAGTATTGACTATTACCTGAATACCTTTTGCAACTAGACTGGCTTTTAGTATATTTAATAATAAACTATTTGAACTTGTTTGAAGCCTGACTGTTCTAAAAGGCAAGGGTTTAGACGTGTGTTTTAAAGCAAAACCACACCCTACTAATAATGCACACATAGTCAATATACACACAAGCAAGGTTGATGTAATCCAAGTATGTATATGCTTTAAACTAAACCCCATATCAACGTCTTATTTTTTACTATTAGCGGCTTTAAGTTTAATAGCTTTAGGCAGTTTGACCCGTGGTGCTTGTAAACCCTCTTTTTCTAATTGACGGGTAATAAACCATTGTTGCACAATAGACAAGCTGTTATTGACAAAATAATAAATATTGAGTCCAGACGGGAAAAAAGCAAACATTAACGCGAACACGCCTTGCATCACTATCATTACTTTGGCTTGTGTTGGGTCGGGTGGTGTAGGCGACATTTTAAACTGTACAACCATAGTCACCATTAATAATACGGGCAAAATATACCAAGAGTCAGGGGCAGCTAAATTATCAATCCACCCTATCCAAGGGGCATTACGCATTTCAACGCTAGACAGTAACACCCAGTACAGGGACATAAACACAGGAATGGTAAATAAAATCGGTAAGCATCCCCCTAACGGATTAATTTTTTCAGTGCGGTAAAGCTCCATAGTAGCGGTTTGAAGTTTGAGTTTATCGTCACTAAAACGTTCTTTAAGCGCTTTCATTTTAGGTGCCATATTTTTCATTCTTGCCATACTACGGTAACTCATTGCCATCGGTAAATACAACAAGGCTTTAATTAAGACTGTTAATAAAATAATAGACCAACCCCAATTCCCCACCCAATCGTGTAGCAACTTTAGCACTGCAAACATAGGTTCAGCCAAGATTTTAAAAATACCATAATCAACTACCAAGCGTAAACCAGGTGCCAGTGCTTCTAATGCTGCTTGATCTTGTGGGCCTACATACAAAATAGCTTCGTGCTGGGTTGATGCACCTACAGCCAACGTACCTAAGGCTTGCATACTATTGACACTGTATAGACGTGTACCATCTGGCGAGCGTTTTTCCTCTGAAGGAATGTTTAAAACACGGGCTTTACGGTCTTTAGCAACCCACGCGGAGACAAAATAGTGTTGCACCATTGCAATCCAAGCTGTTTCATTGTCTTTTACAATAGAGTTATATTTACTGGCTACTTTACCTTTATCAATATCAGCGAATTGAATCTTTTGAAATTTTTCAAGTTCAGTATATACCGCTGGCCCTGTAAAGGTATGCACGGGATTAGTAATAAAGTTACCTGTACTAGACGGTATTGCATGGCGGGTTAGTTGTAAATATAAACTGGGTGTAATATCAGATGTACTGCCATTATTTACGACATGTTTAACATCAATTGCATAGCTGTTAGGCTTTAAAGTAATCGTTTTTGTGAGTTTAACGCCTTCAACTATAGCTTCTAATACAATACTGTTAGCGGTTTGACTCACTAGACTAAAAACAGTTGCTGCTGTATGGTTGGGGAAAGGTTTGCCAGCAATGCTACCCGCCAAGCCCGTTTGAGCCAAGTAGGTTTGTTGACCTGAATCTAATAAAACTACGGGTTTAGTTTTATCTTTACTGTCTTTATGTTTTAATAGTTCAGCCCGTACGATATTAGCCCCCGATTTAGAAACTTCTATGGCTAACACTTCATTGCTTAATTTTATAGAAGGTAAAGTGCTTATCATTGGACTATTTATTACTTTTTTTACTGTAGCAGCTGCTGGGTTTGCAGGTGCAACAGGTACGCTATCAGTAAAAACATTTACAGGCTGGGTAGTAACTGGCGTAGTAGCCGTACCCATGAATCCCGCGTAGCCGTTGTAGCGTTGCCACGCATCAACTAAAAACAAGCTAGACATTAAAAAAACAACCCAAGTAACGATACGGCGAAAATCCATAAAAATTCCTACTCATCTAATTTATTGACTGGACAGCTTAAAAAGTATAAAGAAACACGAATAAATATTGACAATATCAATATTGAAAACGTTAGTCTAATATTTTAAACGGATAAATTACAAATTTATCTTTATTGTGTTTATATTGTTTATATTGTGTATTAATATTGGTTAATCATAGCAACGCATCACAATTATTAACAAAATCAAACCGTACTATTAAGGTAATGTATCACAACAATAGTATTAATCTATTTACTGTGTATTTGATGCGTTTAAAGTAGCTAAGTAATTTTGCAGTGCTTTTTCTTGGACCTGTTGCTTAAGCTGATTATCGGCTAATTCACTGTGTAAATGATTGTCTTGCGTATCGGCTTTGTTTAATTCATTCATATACCGTATGTGTGGTTCTGATTTAACAGGCACTGATTTTAAATTGTCGCGAATACGTTGCTGATTATCGCGTACAGTTTGTATTTGTGTATTGATGGCTTGTTGTTGCTGCACCAAAATATCACGTTTTTCAAGTAAAGTAATCAGTGTTTCTAAAATAGTTTTAGTATCTAATGACAATTCAATAGTATGTGGTGTTTGTTGTACAGGATATTTAGCTTTATTTAAAATATCACGTAAAGCCTCTACGTTAAAGCTACTTAAGTGTTGTGCATCCGTATTACTACGTGCTTGATTGACACTCGCTTCTATTGTTTTATGCGGTTGAGCGGCTATTTTTTGACGGTAATGAGTCGCTGTTTTACCCACTGAACTATGGGCTATATTTTCCAATAACGACCAGCCTTCACCTTGGATAGGTACTTCCACCACGACTTCATGCGGTTCAGTATAGTTGGACTTTACTGTGAATAAGGCAGTACTTTCTTGGGTATATTCAGTATGTAAATAAGCCCCCTTAACTAAATAACGCTTAACCTTATAAACGTCATTATTACGCTGGTTAATAGAAATCTTTTGATCCAAAGCATAAGCAACATAACGTTTATCGTTAGCGGGCAACACTTTTAACTGTGCATCACCTACAAACTGGTTGCCATTAACCGTTGTTTCATAAATAGTTGCTGCACCTGCAGGCATAGTGTTAGACGAAATATTATTTAACTCAATCGCTGCTAATGGAAATTGCGAATTGACCGTTGGCTGATACAAGGCAACGCGTGTAATGGGTAAGTTGCTTTGAATAATTGGAATACTTAAACTACGCCCACTGCCCACAGTCACAGGTAAACCAAATGTATAACTGGTATGCGTATTGTCATCTTGAACCATCGCTATATCACTGGCGGCTGTTAAGCTATCTGCTTGAGCCATCATAGTTTCGGGCAAGGCCTCATTCTCATTAGCGGACATCATTTTGCTGGACCTTAATAGCTTTGGTGCAGATGCAGCCATTGCAACCATTGGCGTGGGTACTGCCGGCATCAATGGTGAACCAAGTATTGTATTTTTATTTAACATATCAAATGTCCCACTGTCCGCTATAGGGATAATATTGCCTGGTAATTCAACACCGACATGCGGGCGACTGTTATAGTATGACTGATATAACTGCTGACTAAAGGCAACAGGTTTGCCTGAAGTTAAACTAAGTTGTACATTAGTCCAGTCTTGCCCACTCATATTTTCAATAATAGCCCAGCCTTGCACTTGGGCTGTATTGGCTTGTGTATTCGGTAAAGTTAAGCGATAGGCATTTTTCCAAATAGGTACACTGCTGACATAGCCTACACGTATACGCCGTGCTGATGTACCTTGGCTAATTATTTCAATGGTGCGGGTATCTTTGGCACGGTTATCAGCTAATGCAAGTAAAGTTTTTTGAATCTGTTCGCGTAATACACTGTCTTCAAATTGTATATTGCCTGCCGTTTCTAATACAAACTGTTGCATACCGTCAGCAGTCATTAACATGACTTGATGTTTAGCAGCTTCTTTATCCGTTTGAGTTATTTTCTGTACGGATATAATTCGCCCACGTATCGGCGTTTTACTCGTCAAAGTAATGTCTGCTCCCCGTAAAGCTGCTAATAGTTTTTCAGGTGATTCTAAAGCCGCAGCGTCAAACGGTAATTGTTTGAGTGTTTGGGCAATAGGGTCTAAACCTGGTAAGCTTACACCACCAATACTGCCTTGAGTATCGTATATGACTAAACTTTTTAAAACATCATCTACTTTATCTAAAGCAACCGATAAGCTTAAAATTGCGTTACCGCTAACGTGTGCCTCGTATTCAAAATAGCCTACACCACTGGAAGACAATGAAACTTGTTTTAATACTAAAGGTGTTTTTTTATTTATATAGTCTATCTTGTTTATGCTATTTATACCGTTAAATACATCAGTATTAGCCAATGCGGTTGTACCGAAGCTACCTAGTATTCCAATGACAATGCTTGTTAGTTTCATATTGAATATAAATTTTTAATTTTAGAGTGGTATTAAAAAATAATAAATTAATAACATATTAATAGCTTGTTAAAAATAAGTATTAATTATAAATTATTTGGTATTTAGTGCTTTTTTATGATTTATAAATTATATATTTTTCCAAAATATATTAAAAATATGGCGTTACTATTTAGAAAGAAATAGTTTATGTTCAGCGAGCGGATTATGAGGTTAGTCACGTCACTGTGTAAAACTATACTAATTTAATTTTATTTTAAGATTAAAGTAATTTAGAATGATTAAAAATGATTAAAAATGATTAAAAATTATTTTTTAAAAATTAATTGCTAAAGTAGTATTTAATTTAGACCTATATTTTAGACTTATATAAGTAAATATTACCAATAAATAAAATAATAGCTGTTTTTGAGTACCGTCATACGATCAATAAATGCCTCTTGAATAGCCACATCAACATGTTTAGATGATAGCCAAGCTTCTTGTAAGTAAAATCATTTGCATTTAACCACGCTGCTACACCTGATACTATAACTAATAGTATAGTTAAACATACTTAAATTTAATATAACTATTATAATATAATATAATATATATTATAATTAGTATACTGTAGTATACGCTATTCACCGTGTGTTTTTAAAATTTAAAAGCAATTTACTAGACAAGAGTAATTCTTTTATAGTTTCTTCAGAAATTAAACCCATAACTACAAATACTAACAAAGACTATTAGCTTAATTTGCCTATAACAAAGCATTGGACAGTATGGTATTTATCCATCAGAAGGAGATAACTATAAATATGTTATTTAAAACTTTAATATTAATAGTATGTATATTTATTAACATAATTAATGCCGCCTATGCATAAGTCAATATTAATCCATGTGAACCTAAACCGATTATCTTTGCTTTTTTAATGGTATACAAATTACTAAAAAAGAAGCAAACATAGCTAAAGAAAAACTGAAAATTTTATATGTAAAAGTACATCGTCCACTAATTAAAGCCAAAGATGATGAATACATGCGGTATAAATTATTTTTTTAAGCTATCAAAGGCAATGGCAGTTGGTTAGATAAATTGAAAAATAAAATCCCAGCGTATGCCAATGTATTTACCAATCTAGCCACATTAGTCAGAGCGGCTGCAATAAAAGCTTTAGTATCGCTGTCTGGCACAACTATCAATACCTCACAAAATTATGCCGAACATACCGCAAGGATTGATAACTGGGCAATGGAAGGTAGAAAAATGCTGTTTGTAGCCCACCTCTCAAGGCAACTTATTTGCTAATGCTGCTTACAACTATACTCAAGTTATTGTGGGTGAAAAATCAGTTAAAGTTGTACATATCTGCCCTACATCGGTGGCTTTAAATGCTAAAACAGGCCTATTAGAGCGTGGACTATTAAAAATATTAAATCCAAACTTAAGTGCTGTCAGCCTAATATATTAGTCGCAGTATCAATGAAGGTCAGTGTCTATTACACTTAATCAATAATAATTATGGATTAACTAATTGATTAGTGCCTAATTATTCAATAATAAATTAAAATATTGATTTTACTGTAAATGATATGATTAATAATCATTAATCGTTAATCGTTAATCGTTAATCGTTATTAGTAGATTAATCAGTTAGTTAATTCAATAGGATAACAAGGAACATAAGATGTCTGAACTTTCTCAAGGTAAAATTGTCCAATGTATTGGTGCAGTCGTTGATATTCAGTTTCCACGTGATGCAATGCCAAACATATATGATGCACTGGTTTTAGCAGATGCTGGCACTAGTTTAGCTGAAGTAGGCTTAACGTTTGAAGTCCAACAACAATTAGGTGACGGCGTTGTTCGTACCATTGCAATGGGTTCATCAGATGGTTTGCGTCGTGGTATGCTAGTCAATGGCACAGGCAAAGGCATTCAAGTGCCTGTTGGCGATGCCGTACTAGGACGCATTATGGATGTGTTAGGCCGTCCGATTGATGAACAAGGACCGATTAATGCTGATGAAGTCCGTGAAATTCATCGCCCTGCACCAAAGTTTGACGAATTATCGCCTTCTGTTGATTTATTAGAAACAGGAATCAAAGTGATTGACTTAATTTGCCCCTTCGCTAAAGGGGGTAAAGTCGGCTTATTTGGTGGAGCAGGTGTCGGTAAAACCGTTAATATGTTGGAACTCATTAATAACATTGCCAAAGAACATAGCGGTCTATCAGTGTTTGCAGGTGTCGGTGAGCGAACCCGTGAAGGCAACGATTTTTATCACGAAATGACTGATGCAGGTGTGATTAATGCCAAGGATTTAAACAAGTCTAAAGTAGCGATGGTTTTTGGACAAATGAATGAACCACCAGGCAACCGTTTACGTGTCGCTTTATCAGGCTTGACAATGGCAGAACGCTTTCGTGATGAAGGTAGAGACATTTTATTTTTTGTAGACAATATTTATCGCTACACTTTAGCTGGTACTGAAGTATCGGCATTGTTAGGCCGTATGCCTTCAGCGGTAGGTTATCAACCTACTTTGGCTGAAGAGATGGGCGTGTTACAAGAGCGTATCACCTCAACCAAAACCGGTTCTATTACGTCAATTCAAGCTGTATATGTACCTGCTGATGACTTAACTGATCCATCGCCGGCGACAACCTTTCAACATTTAGATGCAACGGTTGTTTTAAGCCGTGACATTGCATCTTTAGGAATTTATCCTGCGGTAGACCCATTAGATTCAACCAGCCGACAAATTGACCCGTTAGTCATTGGTGAAGAACATTATAAAACCACCCGTGCAGTACAAGCGGTGTTGCAACGTTATAAAGAGTTGCGTGATATTATTGCCATTTTAGGTATGGACGAATTATCACCAGAAGACAAACAAGCTGTATTCCGTGCACGCAAAATACAACGTTTTTTAAGTCAACCGTTCCATGTTGCAGAAGTATTTACGGGCGCACCAGGTAAATACGTGTCTTTAAAAGAAACGATTCGTGGTTTTAATATGATTGTAAACGGGGAATGTGATCATTTGCCAGAACAAGCTTTTTATATGGTGGGCGGTATTGATGAAGCCTTTGAAAAAGCGAAAACAATGAAATAATAACAAGGTAATAACAGAGTAATAAAAAGTAATAAAAAGCAATTACGAAGTAATATTAAAATAATATAATATAAGTTGTTATATTTACTGTTAGAAGTACAATAACAACTTATATTTACATTGCTTTAAGTTTCAAAAAAGGGTGTCATGAAAACTTTACAAGTAGATATCGTTAGTGCAGAAACCAGTATTTTTAGTGGGCTTGCTACATTTGTAACTTTACCAGCTGAACAAGGTGAACTAGGTGTGCTTCCCAAGCATACCCCGTTAATAACCCGTATCAAACCTGGAACAATCCGTGTACAAAAAGCAGATGGTTCAGGTGATGAGTTTGTATTTGTTGCAGGCGGTATTTTAGAGGTTCAACCCGATGCCGTCACTGTGTTGGCAGATACGGCTATTCGTGGCAAAGACTTAGATGAAGTACGGGCTAATCAAGCCATTCAAGCCGCACGTGACCTCAAGGCACAATCAACCGATAAAATAGAAATTGCTTTGGTTGAAGCCGAGTTATCAATGTTATCAGCCCAGTTAGCTGCGATTCGTAGAATACGAAACCGTGCTTAACTCGCTTCAATTAGTGGGTAATGTGTACAGTTTATATTTAAGGCCCGCTATTGTTTTAGTGGGCTTTTTACATTAAATGAATTAAATCTTATCTCAAGTGTTGTAGATACTTTAAATATTCTAAGTGTCTTAAGTAATTTAAGTAATTTAAGTAATTTAAGTATTTTAAATATTTGATTTAAATTTTTTATCTTTATCTTTATCTTTATCTTTATCTTTTTATTGTTTATAACAGGTTATTGATGATTCGTTTATCTGAACTCAAAATTCCTTTGGCGAAAAATGCCACTGACGCTCCTAATGAATTGGCACTCATACCTTATATTTGTCAGGCTTTAAGCATTAAGCCAGATGAATTAATCAATTACTATATTTATAAACGCAGTTATGACGCACGGCGTAGTGTGATGGCACTCACTTATATTGTTGATTGCACTGTATCTAACGAAGCTGACATATTACAACTACACCGTAATAATCCTCATATCAAGCCTACTCCTGATATGAGTTACTACCCTATTACACAAGCCCCCAATTATCTTAACCCTAAACAGCGGCCGATTGTAG
>JAYWHD010000084.1:0-3228 GCA_043777895.1 Betaproteobacteria bacterium
TTTAGATACCTTTAAATCACTGCTATTAAAACTCAATTTTATTGAGAGTGTTGAGAGTGATTACGTTTTTATAAAAAACTTTAATAATAATCCAAACGCTTATTTAAAAGTAGATTTTAAGACTGAACAATTAATTTATCCCACAGACAAAGGTTTTAAAGTCAATGGCGACTTTACTTGCAATTTTAAATCTAATGAAAACTTTGTTGTGTTTGAATGTACACACCGTTTATTTGAAAAAGGCTATTTACCTGAACATATTGAGTTAGAGCCTAAATGGCAAGTTGGGCACGGGGCTAGTGGTGGACGAGCCGATATTTGGATTAAAAATCATCACCAAAAAAGTTATCTTTTAATTGAGTGTAAAACGTATGGCAGCGAATTTGAAAAAGCTAAAAATGATACTTTAAGCTATGGTGGGCAATTGTTTAGTTATATTGAACAAGAAAAAGCCACGGAATTTGTAGCCTTGTATGCCTGCGATTATGATGTAGAAAGCAAACAAATCATTACGCAACAAATGCTTATCTCGCATCAAGATAACTTTATTTTTTTACAAGAAAACCCACACTTAAAATCGTTTAAAAAAGCCAGTAATTTTATTGAACGCTATGATGTTTGGAAAAATACCTATCAACTAGAATATGCAACATCAGGTATTTTTGAAGATTCAGTTAGTAGTTACGCCATTGGTAAATCTAATCAAACCCTCTTTGATTTACAAACGGTTGATGGCAATGTGGGCAAAAAATACCATGAATTTGCTACGATTTTACGGCAGCACAATGTCAGTGGGCGTGAAAATGCGTTTGATAAATTAGTTAAT
This sequence comes from Betaproteobacteria bacterium, assembly GCA_043777895.1. GTDB lineage: Bacteria > Pseudomonadota > Gammaproteobacteria > Burkholderiales > Burkholderiaceae_C > JBDLSY01. Next base: position 827 of record JAYWHD010000084.1, read on the forward strand.
TTATTTTTATGCAAAATTGTTGATGAACAAATTAACGTCAATAATTTACAATTTGTATGGCGAGGCATCGGGCAGGACAATCATTTTGCCTTACAAGATAGATTACAAAAACTGTATCAAGAAGGTATGAAACAGTTTTTAAATGAAGAAGTAACTTATATTGAAAATGAGGCGATTGACAAAGCTTTTCGTCATTACAAACGAGCAAGCACTAAAAATATTATCAACCAATATATCAAAGAACTAAAATTCTTTTCTAACAATGATTTTGCTTTTATTAACGTGCATAATGAAAAGTTGTTTTATCAAAACAGCCAAGTATTGTTAAAAATGGTCAATATGTTAAAAGATATTCGTTTAACAGGGGACAATAATGATAATCAGTTTTTAGGCGATTTGTTTGAAGGTTTTTTAGACAGCGGCGTCAAACAATCGGAAGGACAGTTTTTTACACCGATGCCTATCGTTAAGTTTATTATGAATAGCTTGCCGATAGAACAACACATTAAAGCCAGTACAACGCCCGTTAAAGTGATTGATTATGCCTGTGGCAGTGGGCATTTTTTAACTGAAATTGCCAAAGAAATTGCAAAAATTGTCAAAACTACCACAATCGCACAAGATAAATATAATTTAAAAGATTTTTATAAACATATTCACGGCATTGAAAAAGAATACCGCTTGTCTAAAGTCGCCAAAGTGTCCGCTTTTATGTACGGGCAGAATGAAACACAGATTTTTTATACCGATGCACTGGCAAAAAACCCTGAAATCAAAGAAAATAGCTATGATATTTTAGTGGCAAATCCGCCCTATAGCGTATCAGGTTTTTTAAGCACTTTAGACAAACAAGACCAAATCCGCTATGAGCTATTTAATGAAGTCAATGACATTCCAAAAAATAAAAATATTGAATGCTTTTTTATTGAACTCACGCAAAAACTATTAAAAAGTGGCGGTATTGCCGCACTGGTATTGCCGTCTAGTATTTTATCAAATGATGGTTTGTACATTAAAGCCCGTGAAATCTTTATTAAGTATTTTTATATCATCGCAATTGTGGAGTTGCCATCAGCCACCTTTGGTAAAACAGGCACAAACACCGTTATTGTTTATTTAAAAAAACGTCAAGCCAGTCCTTATGATTTTGAGCATTTTCAAGACCGTGTTTTGTCGTGGTTTGAAGAAATAAATTACACCCAAGCCAATAATAAACCCGATGATGATTTTGAAGATACTGCTTTATTAAAAAAATATTGTCAGCACATTGATATTGCATTTAATGTATACCAATCATTTATGCGTTATCAATTAACTGATGAATTAATGCACAATGAAATTTTTGTAGAGTATAAAAAAGCCTTTGAAAAAAGTGCAGAGTATAAAAATATTCAAAAGAAAAAGTTAAATACTACTTTTACAGAAGAAGATAAACAACAAGAAACACAGAAAAAATTACTACAATTTATCACAGCTACAGAACAAGAAAAGATTTTATATTTTATCTTGGCACAGATTAATCAAGTGCCTGTATTGGTCTGTAAAGCTCCCAGCGAAACTAAAAAACAAGAACAATTTTTAGGCTATAAATGGAGTAACCGCAAAGGCAACGAAGGCATTCAATACCTTTCAAATAACAACCAATCATCTAACTTAAGCAGTGCGGCAGATGACGTTGATGATGAAATTGATTCTGTACTGTTTGAACAAAAAAAGAACTTGGGTAATATTAATACGCCGTTATATAACCCGAAAAATAAGTTGGATAACAGCAAAATTAATTATTTAATTCATGCTAATTTTATCAATGAAAAAATAGCTATTCCAACAGAGTTAAGCCAGTTATGTGAATATGTGCCATTGGTGAATATGCTTGATTTTTCACGGGCTACGTTTAATAAAGCGATTTCACTCACACCAAAAGAAACTATCACGATTGAAACGAAGTGGGAGTTGGTGAAGTTGGGTGCTTTTATTGAGTACTTGCCAAAATCAAAACGAAAAGCTGGCGATGGATTAAATGCTGGAAATTATCCATTTTTTACATCAAGTTTAATTCAAAATAAATGGATTAACGAAAATGATTATCAAAAAGAATCAATTATTTTAGGCACAGGTGGCAATGCAAGTATTCACTTTGCTAATAATTTTTCTACCAGTGCGGATGTTTTTGTAATTGTCGGAAAAGATAAATTTATAAATAACTATATATACCATTATTTTAAAAATAACATTTATTTACTTGAAGAAGGTTTTAAAGGTGTTGGATTAAAACACTTATCAAAAGAATATCTTAATGAATTAAAAATCCCTCTGCCGCCTTTAGACATTCAACAAAAAATTGTTGCGGAATGCCAAGCCATTGATACAAAGGTTGAAAGTGCAAAGGCTAAAATTGAAAA
>JAYWHD010000085.1:0-8948 GCA_043777895.1 Betaproteobacteria bacterium
TCCTCCTACGGTGGATATCAGTCAGTTGAATAAATTAAAAAATCAATTTAAGTTAAATCAATTAATCAGATCAGAGATGTATCACCAAATGCAAGGACAATTAACTGGTATCCAAAAGGGAGTTCATCTAAAAATGCAAACAGGATTATTCGCTAAATTAGAGGATTTAATCAATCCATAATCCGTACAAATATGATTGATATGACTGCACTACGATTTTGTAAACGCTTCTCTGTAGGTTTAACAGGTGGAATCGCGAGCGGTAAAAGCACTGTCGCCAGCATATTTAGCACTTTAGGTGTTGCCATTGTGGATACCGATGCCATTGCCCATCAACTAACGGCAGGTAAAAGCACATTGACCCGCGTAGGGGCAGCAATACCAGCGATTACGCAGACCTTTGGTTATAAATTTATTCAGCCAGACGGCGGTTTAAACCGTGCAATGATGCGGCAGCACATATTGAATGATTCTAAAGAACGTTTACGCTTAGAAGCGATTTTACACCCTATGATTCACTATCAAGCACACTGTCTTGGCAATACTTTACCGGGTGATTATGTCATTTTTGTAGTACCGTTATTAATAGAAAGCCCACAATGGCGTAAGCAAGTAGACCGTATTTTAGTCATAGATTGTGACTTAGAATTACAGCGGCAACGCGTGTTACAGCGTGCAGGAATAACCGCCGTACAGGCTGATCAACTGTTGGCCATACAAGCATCACGTGAACAAAGGCTAATGCAAGCCGATGATGTATTAAATAATACTGCGATGACTATGGAACAATTACAACAACATATTAATCAGCTACACCATATATATTTGAAGCAATAAAAAATTAATCACCTGTAAATTATTGAATATATCCGTTAAACTAAGCATTTGACTAAATATATATTTTTAAACATAGATATAAAATATATTTCATAGACAAACAAGCTTAATTTTAACTAACCTAAAACGCCTTATTGCGTGTTATCTATGATGTTGTTTGAATTTCCCTTGCATGAGAGAACACGTTTGTTTTTACGCTTAGAAAACGCCTTTATTCGTTTTCGTCAATTAGCTAATATACAAGAAAGGGTAACCGACCACGCTGCGTTGGGTGTGCTGTTTGAGTTATTAGAGATTATCGCCATACGCTCTGATGTAAAATCAGAGCTATTACAAGAAATTGAAAAGCAGCGTGTCGCTTTAGCACAATATCAAGGTGTATCAGGCGTTGATACTGGCGTGTTGTCGCAAATGTTAACTGACTTAGATACAGCCTATAGTCAATTAGTTAATTGTACTCAAAGACTTGGACAAGTATTGCGAGACAATGAATGGTTTAGTGCGATTCGTGCTAGAAATGGTGTGCCTGGTGGTATGTGTGAGTTTGATTTGCCCAATTACCATAGCTGGCTAAACTTATCGGTCCAAGATCGGTCTAGTCATTTAGGCAACTGGTTATCTTCATTTGGTCCTTTAGAAGCGTGCTTGTTGTTGTCATTACGTATTTTACGAGGCGGTATGCCGTTTGATGTACTGGCAATTAAAGGACAAATACAACATGATATACGCGGTAAATATTTTCAGTTAATGCGAGTTTGGGTTTCACCTGAATACGCAGTTGTCCCAGAAATTAGTGCCAGCCGCCATGTAATTTGGATTCGGCTTATGCAACAATCAACAGAGTTTAAATCTAATCCTGCTGAATATAATATTCCTTTAAAAATTGCGCTGTGTTCTTTGTGAGTTTAATAGTATGGTGACCACCGTTCAATGCCCTTGTTGTAAAAAGCCTGCTGTATATCACAACAGCAATCCAGCGCGGCCTTTTTGTAGTCAGCGGTGTAAAAGTATTGACTTAGGCGCTTGGGCTAGTGACGCTTTTGTGATTGAAGGTTCATCGCCAACCTCTATTGAAGCCTTAGAGCAATTGAACAGGGTTTTAGACAATACCTAAGATTAACCAGTATTACATTTTTATATCAAATAACCTTGATAAACGTTAATTGTCAAGGTTATTTTCTAATAGAGTCTTTGCAGTTTACAATTTATGTGCCATTTTGCGTGGTTGTGTAAGCAACTCTGGCTTTAATAAAGCTTCAACATCGGCTGCACTCATAATACCTAAAGTTTGAGCACATTCGGCAATACTTTTACCCGTTGCCAAAGCCGTTTTACCTAATAAAGCTGCTTTTTCATAACCAATAATGGGGTTTAACGCTGTAACTAAAGTAGTTGAATTGCGTACACGTTCTGCTAATAAGGTTCGGTTTGCTTGAATCCCTTCAATACAGTTGGTTTGTAAAGTACCACAGGCATGGGTTAAATGAGTAATACTTTTAAACAAGCTCCAGCCCATAATAGGTTCAAACGCATTGAGCTGTAACTGACCTGCTTCAGCAGCCATTGTGACTGTGATGTCATTACCAATGACTTCAAAAGCAACTTGGTTCATCACTTCAGGAATAATAGGGTTCACTTTACCTGGCATAATAGATGAGCCTGCAGCTTTGGCAGGTAAAAATATTTCGCCAAAACCTGCTTGTGGGCCGCTAGACAATAAACGCAAATCATTACATGTTTTACTAAGCTTAACGGCGATACGCTTTAATACCCCTGATACTTGTACAAATGCACCGCAATCTTGGGTTGCTTCAATTAAATTAGCCGCCCGTTTAAGCGGTTGTCCAGAGCTTTTAACTAAATAAGCAATAGCTAAATCAGCATAATCAATATCGGTATTAATACCTGTACCGATGGCAGTTGCACCTAGGTTAATTTCTTGCAATAAGTTTTTTGCTTCAAGCAAACGCAAGATATCTTCACCAATCATAATGTTAAAGGTATTAAACTCTTGACCTAAAGTCATAGGAACAGCATCTTGTAATTGTGTGCGTCCAATTTTTAAAATATCATCAAACTCGTGGGATTTATTTTGAAAAGCACCTTTTAGATGTTCCATTGCCACTAATAATTTATCAATGCTATAGCATAATGCTAGACGTACTGCGGTTGGATACACATCATTGGTACTTTGTGAGGCATTAACGTGGTCATTTGGGTGTAAAAACTCATACTCGCCTTTAGTATGCCCCATTAATTCCAAGCCACGGTTGGCAATGACTTCGTTGGCGTTCATATTGGTGCTAGTACCTGCCCCGCCTTGTATGACATCAACTACGAATTGTTCGTGTAAGTTCCCTGCAATGAGTTCGTCACAGGCGGCAATAATCGCTTTAGCATGCACACTGTTTAAAGTGCCTAATTCAAAATTTGCTTGTGTTGCTGCTTTTTTAACGTGTGCTAAAGAGACAATTAAATCAGAACAAGAGCCTATTTTTAAACCCGTAATTGGAAAATTTTCTAAAGCACGTAGTGTGTGTACGCCCCAATAAGCTGCGCTGGGAATATTACGTTCACCTAAAAAGTCATGCTCTACACGGGTATTTGTTGTACTAGTAATCATATTAATCCTTGGAAAAACTATAAAAAAACTAAATAAGGTAAAGTAAAAAACTTAAAACTTAAAACTTAAAACTTTCAATTAGCAATTGAAATTAAAATTAAAATTAAAATTAAAATTAAATAAATAAATAAATAAATAAATAAATGAACAAATAAATAAATAAATATAAAGCGATAAAGCGGTGTTTTACTTAAAAAATGATTTTAAGGCTTAATAATAAAAATAAAATAAAAATAGAATAAAAAGTATTCATTTATTCACAAAGTGTAGTGCTTTAAATATATATTTATAGACGGTTTACATGACTACAAGTAATGCTATGCTTTAAAATTAAAAAATTATGACTTCAACAGACAAATCAATTAATCAATTTAACAATACAAACACTGTTTTGTTAGACAATTTGACGCACACAACAGGATTGTTGTACTACTTCAAACACAAACGTATTAGCGACTATATATTTGCCCTATTTGCCTTAAGTGCAGCCTTTTATTGGCTTATTGTTAATGCTAATATGGATATTTATGACCAATTTATTTTGGTGGGTGTTACATTAAGCGGTATTGCATTGGGCTGGGCGTGGCGGCCTTTGCAAGTATTAATGACTGCGGTGGCTTTGTTGTCTGCTTGTGCAGTTAGCTTGTATGCTGGGCAACTAAACAATGCTGAACAGGTGTTTTTACTCAAATATGTATTGAATAGCCAGCGTGCAATTGCATTTATGGGGATTAGTTTTGTATTGTCATTGTGTACTTATTGGTTAGGATTACTGGCACATAAACCCCGTGCGTTGTGGACAGGAACAGCGTTGTCGTGGATTGCGATAGGCTTTGGCTTTTTAGGTTTAATGATGCGTTGGCACGAAAGCCATTTGTTGGGTACAGATATTGGGCATATTCCAGTGAGTAATTTATATGAAGTCTTCATATTATTTGCTTTATTGACGGCAGCTTTTTATTTGTATTATGAAGATAAATACCAAACCCGTGCGTTGGGCGGTTTTGTGATGTTAGTCGTAGTCGCGGCGGTAGTGTTTTTGTTTTGGTACAGTATTGACCGCCAAGCCCACGAGATAGCCCCTTTAGTGCCTGCACTACAAAGCTGGTGGATGAAAATACACGTACCTGCTAATTTTATTGGTTATGGAACGTTTAGTGTATCAGCGATGGTCGCATTTGCTTATTTAGTCAAGCACTATGCCGAGCAAACACAGTCTAAATTGTGGACTAGTGTTGTACCGCTATTTGTTTTAGGAGTATTGTTGTTAATTGCACCTATTATTTTTCGTAAAAATATAGACACTTTAGCCTTAGTGTGGTGGTTAACTTATTTTGGTATCAGTAGCTTGATTGTTGGTGGTATTTTGTTAGCCCACAGACGCATTGCCCAAGTATTGCCCACTTTTGAAGTGTTAGACGATATTATGTATAAGTCAATCGCGGTTGGTTTTGCGTTCTTTACTGTTGCCACTATTTTAGGAGCGTTATGGGCCGCTGATGCGTGGGGTACTTATTGGCAATGGGACCCAAAAGAAACGTGGGCTTTAATTGTTTGGCTTAATTATGCGGCGTGGTTACATTTACGTTTCATCAAAGGAATGCGGGGTGTTATAGCGAGTTACTGGGCATTAGTTGGTTTATTAATCACAAGTTTTGCTTTTTTAGGCGTTAATATGTGGCTAAGTGGTTTACACAGTTATGGGGCGTTATAAATACATAAACACATAAATATATTTTTACATCAGTTTTATATCAGTTTTATTTTCAGTTTTATTTTTAACTTTCCTGTTTTTTATTTTTTATCAATAATATTGACATAGGATATTACGATGACTACTTTAAGTTTGCCGACTGCTTCGCGTGCTTTATTAATGGGTACAACCAGCTTAAACACTTTAATGTCAGGGCTTGTGTCTTCGGCACATGGTAGTATTGAAGCCTATATTAGTGCAGTGAATAAAACGCCGTTGTTGTCTTTAGAAGAAGAACAAATTTTAGCCAGACGCTTGCGTGACCAAGATGACTTGGAAGCGGCTCAACGCTTAGTTATATCTCACTTACGGCTAGTGGTGAGTACGGCGCGCAGTTATTTAGGCTATGGTTTGCCGCATGCTGATTTAATACAAGAGGGCAATGTAGGCTTAATGAAAGCCGTACGCCGTTTTGATGCCGATCGTGGCGTTCGTTTGGTGAGTTTTGCTTTACACTGGATTCGTGCTGAAATCCATGAGTATATTATTAAAAACTGGCGTATGGTCAAAGTAGCGACTACTAAAGCCCAACGCAAATTATTTTTTAATTTACGTAGCTTAAAAGCGATGACAGAAGCGAATCGTATTGGCGATGAGCAAGGGCGTATCGGTTTGTTTGAACACGATGTTCAGCACATTGCTAAGACTCTAAATGTAGCTGAATCAGATGTCCGTGAAATGGACGTTAGAATGAATGGTGCAGATGTGTTACTAGACCCAGTTAATGAAGAAGGTGAAACCATATTTGCACCCATCGCTTGGTTAGAAGATGAGCGTACTGAACCGACACAGGTTATGGCACGTAAAGAACGTGAAAATTTGGTAACACAGGGTGTACCAAATGCCTTAATGCAATTAGATGAACGTAGTCAAAGAATTGTTAAAAGCCGTTGGTTAGCGACAGAGGGTGAATCTTTAACATTGCACGATTTAGCTGCCGAATTTAATGTCAGTGCTGAAAGGATTCGGCAAATTGAGGCGGCAGCTTTAAAGAAAATGCGTTTATTGATGAGTTAAAGTTAGAGTTTACGTAAAAATAATTAGTCATCTCTATTTTTGCGTAAATTCTAAAATAGATACAAATATAAATACGTATATAAATAGAATTAAAGTTAATTCTTTTGCAATAAACGTGCAGCGTCCAAAGCAAAGTAAGTCAAAATACCATCAGCACCCGCCCGCTTAAATGCCAGTAAGCTTTCCATCATTGCTGTGTCATGGTTAAGCCAGCCTCTTTCTGCCGCTGCTTTAATCATGGCATATTCGCCGCTTACTTGGTATGCAAAAGTAGGCACACTAAATGTCTGTTTAACACGGTATAAAATATCTAAATACGGCATACCTGGTTTTACCATCACCATATCAGCCCCTTCAGCAATATCTAAAGCGACTTCTCTTAAGGCTTCATCGCTATTGGCACAGTCCATTTGATAGGTGTTTTTATCCGCAGTGCCTAAATGATTGGCACTGCCGACTGCATCGCGAAACGGGCCATAAAAACTACTGGCGTATTTAGCGGAATACGCCATAATTTGAGTATGAATATGTTTGTGGGCTTCTAAACCGACACGAATAGCCTGTATGCGTCCATCCATCATATCGCTGGGGGCAATAATATCAGCACCTGCATCGGCCTGCATAATAGCCATTTTTATTAATAGAGCAATTGTCTCATCATTTAAAATATAGCCGTGTTCATTTAATACACCGTCTTGCCCATGACTAGTATATGGGTCTAATGCAATATCAGTGAGGATACCTAAGTCTGGATAAGCTGCTTTAATTGCTTTAATTGCTTTGGGAATTAAGCCTTGATTATTGAGTGCTTCACGCCCTTCGGCATCTTTTAAGTGTGATTCAATCACTGGAAATAAGGCGAGTACAGGAATACCTAATTCAACACAATCATTAGCCGCTTTCAATGCACCATCAATTGATACACGGCATACGCCAGGCATACTGGTAACAGGCTGTGATATACCGTTACCTTCTACTATAAAAATAGGATAAATTAAGTCATTAGAAGACAGATTGTTTTCACGAATTAATCGCCGCGAAAACTCATTACGACGCGCACGGCGTGGACGGCTTATTGGGAATGGGGCAGGCGGTAAAAAAAAGTTTGACATTAAAATATTCTGTTTGTAATAAAATGAGTTGTAAAAATTATTAAAACTACTAAATTAAAACTATTAAATTTACTAAAACTACTAAAACTATTAAAACTACTAAATTTATTAAATAAAAATTATTAATTCAAACTCAATGCGTTTTAATAATTGTTTGTGCAAGTAAGCGTATTTTTGCATCAGAGCTATGTTTTAAAACAAGTTCAGCTTGAATACGAGTCTGTTGTAGCGAATTTAAAAATACTTGATCTTGCGAGGTTGTTGTAGCTGTAATTGTAGTGTGGATGGTCAACGAAATAACAGTCACTAATACAGTGGTAATCACGGTGTAATAGGATAATAGTTTAACTATGACGCGGTTATCCTTAAATTTCCAGCCTAATCCTGCAATGGTTAAAGTAAGCCCTAAAGGGGTTACCCAGCTAGCGATAGGTACTTTTAGAAAGGTAATATTTTGTATTGCCCCTGTAAAAAATCCAATGCCTAGCGATAAAAAAATGCTAATTAATAGGATATCTAATACCGATTCACTGGGGGCATCACCTTGTGCGGCTAAATATTCATCAATAAAATTACCAATAATAAACAAACTAATACCGATTATAGCGACGATAAGTGAGCGTACATCACGGTCAAAAAAGCCGTTATTGACTGAACCTGAGATGAGTGAGCTGCCTGTACATTTGCATAATAAAGCGATATGACGTAGTTGAAATGTGCTAATCTGATACATAATAAATGATTTAAGTACGAATATTAATATTACCGCTAGTTACCAAAGCTATGGGCAATAATTAAGCGATTGTTACGATTTTTTTATTTAAAATGGCATTATGAACATATTAACGACAATCACTGTGCCGCCTATATCTAATTTAAATAAAGACAATATTTGTCATAACGAAATAATAAATGAAGCCGAATTAACGCCTTCTCCTAGTACGCTTGGTTTACGCTTAAAAACAAATAAAAATAGTCTAAATGAAGCCATTGAGCTATTATCCTCTATGCGGTTTTCTATCGCCTTATTAATGTTGGTAGCCTCTGCCAGTGTAATAGGTACAGTCATTGAGCAAAACAAACCATGGGTCAATTATGTGAATCAGTTTGGCGTATTTTGGGCGGAAATACTTCAAAATTTGGGTGTGTTTTCAGTGTATAACGCCTGGTGGTTTTTATTAATAATGGCTTTTTTAGTGGTGTCTTTAGTTTTGTGTTTATTGCGAAATGTGCCTTCTATGTTGCGAGAAATGCATAGTTTTAAAACGCGTATGGGGCGTGCAGGTGTGTTAGCACATCCTCATCGGGGTAAAAGTATCCAGCCCGCTAATTTATTGGATACACACAACGCCGTTATTGCCCATTTAAAACAAGCGGGTTATCGCTTTAATAGTCAATTGCGTGGCGATATATTGAATGAACAAATGATTGCTGCTAAAAAAGGTACGACTAATCGCTGGGGCTATATTTTAGCTCACAGTGGAATGGTTATTGTTTTAGTAGGTGGGCTTTTAGACAGTGAATTGCCGTTAAGATTAGTGGGTTTACTAGGTGGGGCAGTACCCGTACAAGATAATCAGTTAATTTCCCAAGTGCAATCGGCAAG
>JAYWHD010000086.1:0-3204 GCA_043777895.1 Betaproteobacteria bacterium
TCATCATAAGTCATCATAAATAATTATAAACTTCTATTTTTTGCTAATACCGTACGGTTACCATTGTGTTCAGGGGCAGAAATTAAGCCCGCACTTTCCATTGCATCAATCATTCTAGCCGCACGCTGATAGCCCACACGCAGTTGTCTTTGTACATTGGAGATACTAGCTTTTTTAGTGCTTAATACAATCTCTACAGCTTTGTCATACAAAGCATCTTGTTCAGCATCGCTATCGCCCGATTCGGCAGTGTTTGTATCGTCTTCTTCACCGTCTAAAATACCTTCTATGTAATCAGGTGCGCCTAATTCACGTAGCATATTGGCTACACGCACCACTTCTTCATCACTGACAAAAGCACCGTGAACGCGAACAGGAATACTGCCTTTGGGCAAATAAAGCATATCGCCATTGCCTAATAAAGCATCAGCCCCCATTTGGTCTAAAATAATGCGGCTATCTGTTTTACTAGAGACTTGAAAGGCAATTCTTGCAGGTACATTAGAACGAATTAAACCTGTTAATACATCAGCACTAGGCCGCTGTGTGGCTAAAATTAAATGTATACCGCAAGCTCGCGATTTTTGGGCTAAGCGGGCTAAAGGCTCTTCAATTTTTTTACCGACTACCATCAGTAAATCAGCTAACTCATCGACAACCAATACAATATGCGTAAAATGTTTTAAAGGTTCAGGATCTTCTGGCGTTAAGCTAAACGGGTTAAAAATAAACTCACCTAATGCACGTGCTACTGCAATTTTTTCATTAAAGCCTGCAATGCCACGTACGCCCAAGCGGCTCATTAATTTATAGCGGCGTTCCATTTCAGCCACACACCAATTAACTGCATGGCTGGCTTGCTTCATATCCGTTACAACGGGGGCTAATAAGTGTGGAATACCTTCGTAAACCGATAATTCAAGCATTTTTGGGTCAATTAAAATCAACCGTACTTGTTGGGCAGTAGTTTTGTACAATAAACTTAAAATCATGGCATTAATACCGACTGATTTACCAGAACCCGTTGTCCCTGCCACTAACAAATGCGGCATTTTTGCCAAGTCCATTACCACAGGCTCACCCGTAATGTCTTTACCTAAAGCCATTGTTAAAGGTGCAGTACTGGTTACATACTCGGCAGAACCTAAAATTTCTGATAAGCGTACAGTTTGACGTTTGGGATTAGGCAACTCTAAACCCATCGTAGTTTTACCCGGAATAGTTTCAACCACACGAATGCTAGTCAATGACAAAGACCGTGCCAAGTCACGGGCTAACACTACAATTTGACTGCCTTTTACACCTTCGGCAGGCTCTACTTCGTAGCGTGTAATAACAGGGCCTGGTTGAGCGGCGACTACTTTTACAATCACATTGTAATCACGCAGTTTTTTCTCAATTAACCGACAGGTATATTCTAAAGTTTCACGCGATATAAATTCGGTCACCACATCGGGCTTATCTAATAAATTGAGTGGGGGTAATAAATGATTAGACAGCATTTCTGATGAGTCGGAAAGCATCTTATTTAATTTCACAGTATCATTAACCACTGTAAACGTATTGATTGTCGCAATAGGAGGAATAACTTCATCATTTTTACGACGAGAAAGACTATCGGGTAATACCGTTATAACAGGTGGTTTAATTACTGCGGGTACTGGTGGTATTACTGCTACTTTTATTGGTATATGAACAGGAATAACAGCGGGTGCGGTATTATTAATATGTATTTGCGTGGGTAAAAAAATCTCATTTACTTTAGCAATTTCGGCATTACGTTGCTGCCCTAGTACTTGTCCTAGCACTACATTGTGTTTAGTATCTTGCTTATCAGCTTGGCTAGATTGAAACTCGTCCCACAATGCCCCGACTTGATCAACGATGGCCAACCAACTCGTTCCCAATGTAGCAGCAGCTAAAATTAACCAAAGCATAGCACACACCATCACCGACCAACGCTCTGCTATCAATGCTTGTATGGCAGTCCCTAAGCCTAAACCTACGATACCGCCTGCACCCATTGGCAAAACAATCGTTGTTTGATTTAAACGCAATGCTTCTAAAGTACAACTGACCAATAACCACAATATTAAAAAGCCAATACTGCGTCCCCATTTTATTAAATTAGATGGTTTAGAGTGAATCAATTTATCTTTAGGTATATGACTTATATTTTTATCTGTGTTATTTATATTTTTTATATTATTTATATTATTTATATTATTTATATTGTTTATATTATTTATATTGTTTATATTGTTTTTTATATGGGCATTGTATTTAAACCAAAATAATTTAACTGCCCAAAACAATGTCATTGATACCAAAATCCAGACAGAACGGCCTAGTGTATACAACAATATATCGGCAAACCAAGCACCTGGTTTAGATAAATAATTATGATAATCGTCTGTTTTGCCAATACTAGACCAGCCTGTATCAGTTGGGTGATAACTTATCAAAGCAAACATCAGCAATAACATAGTTAATATAGTTAAAGCACTGGGGAATAATTTCCAAAATATATTTATTTTATCTTGTAATCTAACTTCTAAATTATTTTTACCACTATAGATACTGCTCATAACCAACCTTATTACTCGTTAAATACACCCGTTGATAAATAGCGGTCACCACGATCACATACAATAAAAACGATGGTGGCATTTTCTACTGTATCGGCAACACGCAATGCAACACACAATGCACCTGCCGCAGATACACCAGAAAATAGTCCTTCTTCTGTAGCCAGTCGGCGTGCCATTACCTCGGCATCACGCTGATGAATATAATGTATATTATCCACCACTTTAGGTTGATAAATACTAGGTAAATAATCAGAGTTCCATTTACGAATACCTGGAATACGGCTACCTTCTTCGGGCTGTACTCCAACGATTTGAATATTTGAATTACAGTGTTTTAAGTAAGTCCCTACCCCTGTAATAGTCCCTGTTGTTCCCATAGATGACACAAAATGAGTGATACGTCCTTGCGTTTGCTGCCATAGTTCAGGGCCTGTAGTGTGCAAATGTGCATTGGGGTTATCAGTATTACCAAATTGGTCTAAAATTTTACCCAGCCCCTGTGCTTGCATAGCTTGAGCAACATCACGGGCATGTTCTATACCGCCTTTTATAGCAGGCGTTAATATAACGCGAGCACCATAAGCAGCCATCGCTGCACGGCGTTCAATACTTA
>JAYWHD010000087.1:0-8896 GCA_043777895.1 Betaproteobacteria bacterium
ACTCGTTTGTACTTCATCGGTAAAGCGACTGGCTAACACCAAAGCGTAACGATCAATGGCTAATAACTGCTCAACAGGCACTGCATTAGTAGGTAAAAAGTCGCTAATATTAGCCAATAAAAATTTCAAGGTGTTACGAATGCGGCGGTAAGTCTCAACGACTCGCTTTAAAATTTCATCACCAATAAACAGTTCGCCTGAATAATCGGTACTGGCTACCCACAAACGCAAAATATCTGCCCCAAACTTATCAATAACCATTTGTGGTGCAATCACATTGCCTACACTTTTACTCATTTTTTTGCCGTCTTTATCCACGACAAAACCATGGGTGAGTAATGCTTTATAAGGGGCATAGCCTTGTAACATTGCCCCCGTTAATAATGAACTGTGAAACCAGCCACGGTGTTGGTCGCTGCCTTCTAAGTATAAATCGGCTCGTACGCCTTTTAATACTGTGGCATGGGTTACGCCACTGTCAAACCAAACATCTAAAGTATCGCGGTTTTTACTGTAATGTGTCGCGTCATCGCCTAACAAGTCTTTAATATTTAGCGTATGCCAAGCTTCAATGCCGTGTACCTCAATTAATGTAGCTACTTTTTCCAACAGTTCAGGTGTTTTTGGGTGTAAAGCCCCTGTTTCATTGTGTATAAAAAATGCCATAGGGACACCCCACTGCCGCTGACGTGATAGCGTCCAGTCTGGACGGTTTACAATCATATTACGCAAACGTGATTTTCCCCATACAGGAAAAAACTGTGTGGCTTCAATAGCATCTAAAGCAATTTTTCTTAAGCTTGTATTGCCAGTCGGCATACTGACTTCACGGTCTAAACCAGCAAACCACTGGTGTGTTGCACGGTAAATAATCGGTGTTTTATGTCGCCAACAGTGCATATAACTGTGTGAGATAGACACTACTTTTAATAAGTTACCTGCTATCTCCAAAGCTTTGACAATTTCAGGATTCGCCTTCCAAATATATTGCCCAGCAAATAAAGGCTCGCTACTAGCATAAACACCATTACCCATTACGGGGGCAATAATATCGCTGTCTAATCGGCCTTGTTGTTTAAAGCTGTTAAAATCTTCAACGCCGTAAGCAGGCGCACAGTGAACAATGCCTGTTCCATTGTCAGCAGTGACATAATCAGCCATATAAACTGGTGAATGACGCTCATAACCCGTATGCTGATTAGCCAAAGGATGCATAAATCGAATACCTGATAAGCAGATACCTTGACAAGTCGCTAACACTGTAAAATTTTCGTCTGTATCACTAATCCCCCAATGCTTCATATTGTCGGCGACTAAATCAGCGGCTAATATAAATGTCCGTTGTGTCGTGTGTACTAAAGCATACTGTACGTCAGGATTGATATTTAGAGCTTGATTAGAGACAATCGTCCACGGCGTTGTTGTCCAAATAACGGCAGCAATATCGGTTGGAATAGTGATTAAATTAAAGGCTTGTGCCAATAAGTTCGTATCATCCGCAAACAACGGAAAAGCGACATACACGGCTGGGTCAGTTTTATCGGCGTATTCAACTTCGGCTTCAGCCAAAGCACTGCCGCAATCAAAACACCAATTAACTGGCTTTAAGCCACGAAACACATAGCCTGAATCAAGAATTTTACCCAAAGCACGCAATTCATCGGCTTCGTTTTGCGGGTTCATAGTTTTATAAGGATTTTGCCAATCACCTAACACACCTAAACGTATAAAATCTGCTTTTTGACGTGCAATTTGTTCTTCAGCATATACTCGAGCTAAAGACAAGGTTTTTTCTGGAGGTAAACTTTTACCGTGTTTTTTTTCAATTTGAATTTCAATCGGCATACCATGACAATCCCAACCAGGGGTATAAGGCGCATCAAAACCCGCTAAAGTTTTACTTTTAATAATAAAATCTTTCAAAATTTTATTAACTGCGTGCCCAATATGAATATCGCCATTGGCATAAGGCGGTCCATCATGTAATATAAATGTAGCTGCCCCTTGACGTGCGGCACGAATCGCTTCGTACACTTTATTTTTTTGCCAATTAGCGACCCACTGCGGCTCACGCTTGGGTAAATCACCCCGCATAGGAAACGGCGTATCAGGCATATTTAGGGTATTACGATAGCCAGAAGGCGTTTCAGCAGAAGAATTAGAGGTTGAGAGAGTCATAATGCAAAAAATATAATCTATTGTGAAGTATTGTAAATTTATTACAAATTAACATAAATTTTTATAAATTTTTATAAGTTTTTATAAAAATTTAGACCGATGCTTTTAAAGCCAATGCTTTATCAGTCGCTTCCCAAGTAAATTCAGGTTCAGAACGTCCAAAATGGCCATAAGCCGCTGTTTTTTCATAAATAGGCCGTAGTAAATCTAACATGTGAACAATGCCTTTAGGACGCAAGTCAAAATGTTCTGCTACCATTACGCTCAAACGTTCATCACTGACTTTGCCTGTACCAAAGGTTGTCACCATTACGCTGGTTGGTTTTGCGACACCAATTGCATAACTAATTTGTATTTGACATTTTTCAGCCAAGCCGGCAGCTACAATATTTTTAGCCACATAGCGTGCCGCATAAGCCGCACTACGGTCTACTTTACTAGGGTCTTTACCACTAAAAGCACCGCCACCATGGGGGGCTGCACCGCCATAAGTATCTACAATAATTTTACGCCCTGTTAAACCACAGTCGCCTTGTGGGCCTCCAATCACAAACCGCCCTGTTGGATTAATCAAATATTTAATGTCTTTTTTTATCAATTCTTTAGGCAAAACAGGTTTAATAATCATTTCAATCACCGCTTCACACAAATCGGCATGAGCAATATCTGGGGCATGTTGAGTGGATAGCACTACGGTATCAATTGAATCAGGTTTACCATTAACATATTTAAAGGTAATTTGACTTTTTGCATCAGGACGTAACCAAGGCAAACGACCATCTTTACGCAAACAGGCTTGTCGCTCCATCAAACGATGGCTATAGTAAATCGGTGCGGGCATCAGTGCAATAGTTTCATTGCACGCATAGCCAAACATCAGTCCTTGGTCGCCTGCACCTTGGTCTAAATCAATGCCCTGCCCTTCATTAACACCTTGAGCAATATCATGGCTTTGTTTATCGTAACACACCATAACCGCACAACCCCGGTGGTCAATGCCATAATCGGTATTGTCATAGCCAATTCGTTTGATTGTATCGCGTGCTACTTGGATATAATCTACATTGGCATTGGTCGTAATTTCACCCGCTAACACCACTAAACCAGTATTACAGAGTGTTTCAGCGGCAACGCGTGAAAACTTATCTTGTTTAAAGACTGCGTCTAAAATAGCATCAGAGATTTGGTCGGCCACTTTATCGGGGTGTCCTTCAGACACCGATTCCGAGGTAAAAAAATAATCATTAGGCAGTGAAGACACGGCTGTTTCCTTAAGGATGTTAAAAACATGGTTAAGAACACAGCGTTGCTGCAACAATAGAGGCTTTATAACGCACTCTACTTTAAGTCACAGCGAACGCTTTAGCTTGTTATTTTAGACATTTTATTTAAAGCACAATGAAAAATAGCTCAAAATAATCAGGTCTACGGTGTCAAGCAAGTTGTTCAGATTAACTAAACCACCGAAAAATATAACACTCATTATAAACCTATGACACCTTCATTTTTTAATAATTTTTTTAATAATTTATTACTATTTTTTTTGCGTATAGTTACATATATAGTGACACGCTTACCAATAAACTATTTGCGGGCAATGGCTAAATTAATAGGTATTTTATTATATGTTTTATCAGCTAAACACCGTAAAACAATTACAAACAATTTAACACAAGCCCAATTAAAATTATCTGTGTTCGCAGTCAATCAAGCGATTATTGGTGGGGCTGCCGATATGCTATGGGTATGGCTTCGTTGCACACACACTGTGGCTAACAAAGTCAGTATTTCACCTGAAAGTACTGCAACAGTCAATGAAGCACTTAATAATAAGCAGGCAACTATATTACTTACACCGCATTTAGGCTGCTTTGAAGCATTGGCAAAGTGGATTGCTCATCAAACACCGCTGACTGCTATGTACCGCCGACCTAAGCAAGAATGGGTGGCTCAATTCGTTGAGTCTGTCCGCATTGTTCCTAACTTAACTATGGCACGTGCCGATATAGGCGGGGTACGGGCGGCTTTAAAAACCCTTAAATCAAATGGCTTATTAGGTATATTGCCCGACCAAGTCCCCAAACAGGGTGAAGGGCTGTGGCTACCTTGGTTTGGACGTGATGCTTATACTATTAATCTACCCGCTAAATTACATTTAACTACGCAAGCCCGTATGTATATTATTTATGCCATTCCTACTGCCGATGGCTGGCAAGTTCACTGTGAACGGATTGTATTGCCTGAAGCAGAGATAAATCCATTGTTAAATAAGACCGAAGTTATTTCACGGCATTTAAATAGTGTATTAGAAAGTGCAGTAAAACGCCATTATTTATATTATGCTTGGGGTTACAAGCGTTATAAGAAAATAAATATACCGCTAATAAACGCTTAATTTAAGTCTACAACAAGCATAAACAAACTATTGTTTCACGTGAAACATCAAAAAAACATCAAACGTTAATTATCAACATTAAACAATTAAAACAATTAAAACAATTAAATAATTAAATAATTAAACATTAAACATTAAACATTAAACAATTAATTATTAATAATTAATTATTACTTATGAATGAATCCACTTTAAACACACATATTACTGACGCATCAATGACTTTAAATTTGAATTTAAGTACCACTCAAATACAATTTTTAACTGATTATGCACTGTTATTACATAAATGGAACGCTGCCTATAATTTATCGGCATTTAAAACACTGCCTGACATTGTCATTAAACATATCTTTGATTGTATGGCAGTGGTTCAACCGATTACACAACAATTGTCTTTATACCCATTAAACCAACGTAAAATTCTTGATGTGGGCACAGGGGCAGGACTGCCTGGCATAGTGTTGGCTATTTGTATGCCAGATATTGAAATCACTATGCTAGATGCTGTACAAAAAAAGATTTTATTTATTAAGCACGCAGTAGGTACTTTACGGCTACACAATGCACAAGCACACGGTGTACGTATACAAGATTGGCAGGGAATTTATAGTGTAATTACGGCGCGGGCGTGGACTGCATTGGCTGATATTGCCTTATTAACCAATCATTGTATCCAAGACAATGGCTGTATTGCAGCCATGAAAGGGCCACGTTTACTGTTAGAAGCGGAAAATTTACCTAATAATTGGCAAATTAAAACAATTCATACTATTAGCGTTCCGCACTTAAACGAAGCAAGAAGCTTGGCTTTTTTGGAACGTGTTACAACAATTTAGCTTGGAAAGTTTAATATGACACTTTTATCTAACATAATATATATCTTAACTAATCCAGCGATGCCAGGTTTAATTAAAATAGGTAAAACCAATCAATCAGAAGTCAGTGAACGTATAAAACAACTGTATGCAACGGGTGTTCCACTGCCATTTGAATGTGCATTTGCTTGTCAAGTAAAAGATTCAACAGAAGTTGAGAAAGTATTACATTACGCATTTGGGCACGCTCGAGTAAACCCAAATCGTGAGTTTTTTCGCCTTGAAGCAGATAGAGTTATCGCTGTATTAGAGTTATTAAAAATAGAGGATATAACCCATACATTTGAAGATGAACTTAATATAGGCACAACAACGGTAGATAAACAAGCTTCTGCTTATTTTAAAAAAACTAAACGCCCGCGAATGAATTTTAATGGGTTAGGTATACCGAACAACTCTATTCTCACGTCAAAAGATGGTAAAGAACAAGTAGTTGTCATTGAAAATAATAAAGTAAAGTTTAATTATCAAGTTATTTCTTTAACAGAAGCCACAAGACAATTATTAAATTTACCTGAAAGTTACTCTATTCAACCGTCGCCTTATTGGATTTTTAATGGTAAAACGATTAAGGAAATCTATGAAGACTATCATTTTAGTGAATTAGATGACAATCTTAGTTAAAAAACCTTGTATTTTTGGTAATGTTAAATTTTAACTTTTACAGTATTTATATTGTTATGCTGTCTTATTGATTTTATTAACTACTTCTTAAGTATTAAATTTCTTGTATCAGTACTATTTGAATAGTACCGTATTTTTTACCTGTTTTTATTTTTAAATGAAAATATCTTATAAATGAAAATATACATATAAATTGTTTCACGTGAAACAAAACGCGTAAAATATTTATTACTCATCAGTATAAAGGTCAATCCTTATGAATATTTTTTGTATCGCTAATCAAAAAGGTGGTGTTGGTAAAACCACAACAACTGTTAATTTAGCCGCAGGTTTAGCCAAAATAGGACAGCGTGTTTTATTGATTGATTTAGACCCTCAAGGCAATGCCACAATGGGCAGTGGTATTGATAAACAAGCTTTAGCCAGTACAGTGTATCAAGTATTAATTGGTAAAAGCAGCATTAAAAAGACTGTTGTATTGAGTGAAGCAGGTTATCACGTCTTACCCGCTAACCGTGAATTAGCAGGTGCTGAAATTGATTTAGTCACCGAAGAAGGCCGTGAAATCAAATTAAAGCAGGCTTTGAATTCAGTGAAAAAAGACTACGATTTTGTATTGGTTGATTGTCCACCCTCACTGTCTTTATTGACACTCAATGGCTTAATTTGTGCTAAAGGCGTGATTATCCCTATGCAGTGCGAGTATTTTGCACTAGAAGGCTTAAGTGACTTAGTCAATACCATTAAACGTGTTACCGCAAACCTAAATACTGATTTAACAATTATTGGTTTATTGCGTGTGATGTACGACCCACGTATGACCTTAAGCCAACAGGTATCGGCACAACTAGAACAGTTTTTTGGTGATAAATTATTCCAAACTATTATTCCACGCAATGTACGGCTTGCAGAAGCACCTAGCCATGGCAAGCCAGGAGTTACTTTTGACCCAAGCTCACGCGGGGCTAAAGCCTATATTAGTTTTGCTCAAGAGTTACTACAACGTGTTTCACGTGAAACACCAATATCTGTGTCTGATTAGTTTAATTAATCTAATATACGTAATTCTGTGCAGATACCACTGACGACACCCATTAAGATATTTATTAAATATCAATATTTGCAATATCTTCAATATATTCAATATCTCCAATATACTCAACATTTTCAAAGCCTTAACTTTATGACTAACACGCCGCATAATACTACGACTAAAAAGAAACTACGCGGTTTAGGGCGTGGTCTAGACACCTTATTGGGTACAGACCATTCAAACTTAATCAGTCAAACAGGTAAACCAACGACTTTGTTAGTGAGTCAATTAAAATCAGGGTTGTACCAGCCGCGTACACAGATGGACGAAGCTGCGTTAAATACTTTAGCGGAATCGATTAAATCGCACGGCTTAATACAACCTATTTTGGTGCGTTCACTCAATATATCTAGTCAAGGGCATATTCAGTATGAAATTATTGCGGGTGAACGCCGTTGGCGTGCCAGTCAAATAGCAGGCTTAACTGAAGTACCTGTGTTAATTAAAGAAGTCAGCAACGAAAATGCCGCTGTTATGGCATTGATTGAAAATATTCAGCGCGAAAATTTAAATCCATTAGAAGAAGCACAAGGTATTGACCGTTTGATTCGTGAGTTTGGTTTAACACACGATAGAGCCGCGCATGCCGTAGGCCGTAGCCGCTCTACAGTCAGTAATTTATTGCGTTTATTAAACTTATGCTCGCCCGTACAAGCTATGTTAATGGCAGGTGACTTAGATATGGGGCATGCCCGTGCTTTATTAACTGTAGACAATGCAACGCAAATACAACTCGCTCATCAAATTGTACAAAAACAATTATCCGTTCGTGATGCCGAAAAGTTAGTCAATATAAATACTAATAACCTCACCTCAAACTCCAGTAATACAATAAACAATACAACACAAAACACAACAAAATCATCGCTTAAAACCCCTGTAAATCAAGATACCCAACGTTTAGTTGAACAACTAAGCGATAGTTTAGGGGCAGCAGTTGTTTTAGAAATGGGTAAAAATGGCAAAGGCACACTCACTATATCGTTTAAAGGCTTAGATATATTACAAGGCGTTATTGAAAAATTAGGGATAGTTAATTAGTCATAAATTAATCATAAATTAATCATAATTAGTTAGTGATATTAATGAATAATATTAATTAAAGCATTAATAACTTAACTCGCCCCCACAAAACCACATTGTCGCCAAGCTTCATACACTGTAACTGCAATGCTGTTGCTTAAATTTAAACTACGTTGCGTAGGCAACATCGGTAGACGCAAGCGATTAGCTACAGTAAATTCATTACGCACTATTTCAGGCAAACCTTTGGTTTCACTACCAAATACCAGTACATCACCTGTTTTAAATTCAATGTCAGTATGTGGGCGGCTACCTTTGGTGGTAAGGGCATACCACTGCCCTGTCGGACTTAATATTTTTATGGCACTACTGGCATCAGCCCAGCTCTCGTGTACGTGTAATGCAGAATATTCATGGTAATCTAAACCTGCTCGCCGTAAATGATAATCGCTTAATTCAAAGCCTAGCGGTTTAATTAAATGTAACGTACAGCCTGTATTTGCCGCTAATCTAATTGCATTGCCTGTATTCGGCGGTATTTCAGGGTGAACCAATACAATATGAAACATAAAAACCTTTTGTCGTTTTAAAGATATGCGTTGCTACTTAAAAATAGTAGCGTTTTAAGGCGGACTAATCAATGTATTTTTCAAACGGTTTAGCATATTTCTCAATCATATATTCTGAACGCCTGTAAACTTGTGC
>JAYWHD010000088.1:0-3152 GCA_043777895.1 Betaproteobacteria bacterium
TGGGCGTATAGTGCCTTCGGTGAGAATCAACCGACTACAACGAATAACACGGTATTTAATTTAAGATACCCAGGGCAGTATTATGATGC
This sequence comes from Betaproteobacteria bacterium, assembly GCA_043777895.1. Lineage (GTDB taxonomy): Bacteria > Pseudomonadota > Gammaproteobacteria > Burkholderiales > Burkholderiaceae_C > JBDLSY01. The sequence goes on from JAYWHD010000088.1 coordinate 90, forward strand.
GGAATCAAAATTGCATTATAATATCAATCGGTATTATGACCCCGCAACTGTCAGATATACTCAATCTGACCCGATTGGTTTAGCAGGGGGGATTAATACCTATACTTATGTCGGGGGGAATACGGTTAGGTGGAGTGATGTGTGGGGGCTTCAAGCTTACACTGGACAAATACCACCATCTAATATACCTAGAGGACCGTGGACTCCCCAAGACGGACAACGTCCAGGTACTTTTGAAGGACCTAAATTACCTAAAAGTCCTCGTGAAACTTGCAGGTATGTACCAGATGAAAGAAATGGTGGAACACGTGGAGCAAAGGACGGATATTGGAAAACTCAAACATCTGGTCAGAAAGGATACTCTAGGTATAGCTTAAATGGTACTCCCATTACTGTTGAACAAGCACATTCTCAAAAGTTGAACAAGCACATTCTCAAAATCAGCAATCAAATAATCAAGCCAATAAAAAATCTAATTATACGACACCAATGATTCCACCTTCAGTAGTAAAAATAAGTATTGGAATTGGACTATTACTTTATCCATCACCAGCTTATTAATTAATATGTTAAATAAAAAAAATATCTCTGATAATAATTATTTAAGTGAAAAAATGATAGAGTCATATCATTCAACTTTTTATTATTTTATTAATATGATTGAAGACTTGTCATCAAACACACTAGGTAAACAATACTTTTTGGATATTGGCTATTGGATTAGCGAATTTAAATGTGATATTTTAAATGATGTTGAATATTTATTAAAAGAAGATAACATAAATTTAGATAAGAGTGAAAAAGAAGTGATTACTAATATAGGATTATTTATTTTTAATACTCCAGAAAATATTTTTTTATCTAATTACATAGAAGAATGCGATTATAACTATTGGATTTATTTAAAATGTTTTGCTTCTGTTTGTTTAATAAGTTTAAATAAAGCTATAGAAAAAAATAGATTTTATTATTTTAATAATAATTTATTATGATTATAAAAATTTGTATATAGTCAATTTATTTTAAGATTTTTTTATAATTGCTAATTTAGTATGGTTAAGGTATACATTTTTAAAATTTTCTTAGAAAAAATAATGCTATCTTAAATAAAAATACAATTTTTAATTAAAATACTAATAAATACTATACTATATTAAAACTGCATTATAATATCAATCGGTATTATGATCCCGCGACTGGAAGGTATACTCAATCTGACCCGATTGGTTTAGCAGGGGGGATTAATACCTATACTTATGTTGGCGGGAATACGGTTAGGTGGAGTGATGCGTGGGGGTTAATGCCACCATCAGAACCAGGTTTGGGGGCGGTGTGTATTGAATGTGCATTTATTCCTTTAGTTCGTTTAGCTTTTAATTTGTGTAATCTAGGTGGTAGTCAATCTGTTCCTATAACAAGTACTGCGAAGCCAGCTCAAACAACACCAGTTAATTCACAACAAACTATATCAAAAACTATTCATGAAGGAAAGCAGGGTAAACATATTCCAGGTCATAATAATTATCAAGATGGAAAAAGTATAATAACTAAAGATCCGCAGGAACTTTTAGATACATTTCACTTTGGAAATATAAAATCTTCACAAGTGATTAATGAGGTAAAAACGAGAGTAGACTTCGGTATACCGATAGGTAATTTTATTAAAGATGGTATATCCACTCCAACAACAAGAGGAATAATTCATAATTCTAACAGTGGAGTACACATTGTTCCATCAGCACCTTTTTAAATAAAAATGACAAAATCTGAAATCAGAAACGAATTACTCATCTCTATTCAAAGAGCATTATGGGGAATAATTTACCCATCTATTAGATCTATTGCAGTTGGATTTGATGGACTAAAAAAATTAGAAGTCATTTTTTATTTAGATAGAGAACCTACTCAAAATGATTACGAACTTATAAGTGAAGTTACAACTGAAGTTTGTGCAGATATACATTTTATAGAAGTAAAAGAGTCTTGTATTTTTACAAATGAACCATTTTGTAATCTTGATAGATTAACCACTTGGGTTTATATGAGAAAAGAATAGTCAATCTTTCAATATTAAACATTAAAAAATAATATGAGTAATAGAAAATTACCTGATTGGTTAGTTTTAGAGATACATCGCTGTCTAACTAGTGAAATTTATCCTGCAATTAGAGCAATAGCCGTATCATTTAATGCGGAATCGCATCTTTTAATGCGTTATTATTTAGACAGAGAGCCACGAGATGCAGATTATGAAAGTTTAGAAATAGTGGCTTGTCAAATTTTATCTGCAAGCGGTGATGTATTAATTAAAAAATTTGATATTGATTGTCAATACTCAACTACATTTTTTAAAGATATAGATGGCTTAGATGGTTTTATCTATTCACGTAGAGAAAATGATTTAGAAGATGTAATGTAATAAGGGTGTAGTATAATTGATTATAAACACATACTAAAATATAGTATACAATACAGTATAAAAAAATCATACTTACCCCCCATGACCCCAATCACCCACCCCATTAGATACTTAGATCCCAAGTTTGATTTAACGTTTAAGCGTTTGTTTGGCAATAACCCGCGTTTATTAAAAAGTTTTTTGAATGCCTTGCTGCCGTTGCCCGCTGATGCCCCGATTGATACTTTGGAGTATTTGTCGGGCGAACACACGCCTAACTTACCATCGTTTGAAAAATATTCCATCGTAGATGTGAAATGCAAGGACACCAAAGGGCGTATTTTTACAGTTGAAATGCAGTTGTCGTGGGCTGAATCGTTCAAAAAACGTTTGGTGTTTGGCGGTTGTCAGGCATTTGTGAAGCAATTGGGGCGAGGCATCAATTACTCGAAACTCCAGCCTGTGTATGCCTTGGCGTTGGTCAATGAAATATTTGAGCATCACAGTGATGAGTTTTACCACCATTATAAGTTTACGCATCAAAGCGACTCTAATTGCGATTTGGGTTGCCTAGAATTTGTGTTGGTTGAGCTGCCCAAGTTTAAAGCTGAAACGCCGATTGAGAAAGAATTGATGGGTTTATGGCTACAATTTATGAATGAAAC
>JAYWHD010000089.1:0-3139 GCA_043777895.1 Betaproteobacteria bacterium
TTTTTATCAGTAACACTAATCATCACGAAAATCAGCCAATACATTTGACATTAAAAGACCAAAGTGTGCCATTGACGACTAATCTGCCTATTTATGCAGGTTTAGAACAACGCTATTGTCCTGCTGGTGTATATGAATATATTAAAAATAGTGAGGGATTAGATTACTTACATATTAATGCTCAAAACTGTTTGCATTGTAAAACCTGCGATATTAAAGACCCGACACAAAATATTGTTTGGGTAGCACCGCAAGGTGGTGAAGGTCCTAATTATTCAGGTATGTAATAAAATATATAGGTAGTTGTATTAAGCTATCTATTATTTATTATTTATTATTTATTATTTATTATTTATTTATTATGCAGATATTTATATTTTTTTCAGGTGAAATAATATAAGTTAATATAAAGTATTATATTATAAATAAATATATCAAATATACATCAATATCAATACATACCAACAAATACTAACAAACACTAAAAAATGAAACCATTATTTGACTTTAAATACATCTTAAAATTCTTAGCTTTATTGAGTTATATCAGTTTAACTGCTTGTTCGTCTCCCCCAGCTATACCTTTGCAAACAGTACCGCAGCTTGATTTAAACCGCTATTTAGGCAATTGGTATGAGGTATCAATGATACCTAATCGGTTTCAAAAGGTGTGCGTTGCAGATACTCAAGCAAATTATATGGCGACTGATACGTGGACAGGCGATAGTATAAAAGTCATTAATCGTTGTCGTAAGCAAGACGGAACGATAGAAACGGCTAAGGGTGTCGCTAAAGTAGTACAAGACAGTCAGAATACTAAACTTAAAGTTTCTTTTTTCCGTCCATTTTATGGTAACTATTGGGTATTGGCTTTGGGTGAAAAAAATGCCAATTATGACTGGGTATTAGTCGGCGAGCCTAAGCGACAATACGGCTGGATTTTGTCTCGTACACCGATATTAGACCCAGTTGATTTAGAAGTTGCTTTGAAAAAAGCGGAGTCTTTAGGCTACTCTCGTTCACAGTTTGTGTTATCTAAGCAGACTAATCCTTTGTAATTGTAAATAGCATTGTATATATATTATTATTTATATTGCTACCTATATTGCTACCTATATTAGTATAAATATTAGTATAAATAATATTATTTATTCATACTAATATTACACAATAAAAATTATTAAATGGCTGTTCAAACTGATAAATTAGCTGCAAACTCTGTGATACCGACTGTATTACGTATGACAGATGCGATGCGTCATAGTCCTAATGAGGAAGTTGTTGAGCGTGCTTTGCGTCCGCAACGAATGGACGATTATGTTGGACAAGAAAAAATTCGTGAACAATTAGATATTTTTGTAGGGGCAGCCAGAGGGCGGGCTGAAGCATTAGACCATGTATTATTATTTGGACCACCAGGCCTAGGTAAAACAACATTGGCTCATATTATTGCTCGAGAAATGGGTGTTAATTTACGTCAAACTAGCGGTCCTGTGTTAGAACGGGCGGGCGATTTAGCTGCTTTATTAACTAATTTAGAAAAAAATGACGTATTATTTATCGATGAAATACACCGCTTAAGCCCTGTCGTTGAAGAGATTTTATATCCTGCACTAGAAGACTATCAAATTGATATTATGATTGGTGAAGGCCCTGCTGCCCGTAGTGTAAAAATTGATTTACAACCATTTACTTTAGTTGGGGCAACGACTCGAGCGGGTATGCTGACCAACCCATTGCGTGACCGATTTGGTATCGTAGGCCGCTTAGAGTTTTATACGCCAGAGGAATTGGTTTTAATTGTCGTGCGTTCTGCTAAATTGTTACAAACACCGATTGATGTTCAAGGCGCACAAGAAATCGCGAATCGAAGCCGTGGAACACCGCGTATTGCCAACCGTTTGTTACGTAGAGTCCGTGATTATGCACAAGTCAAAGGTACTGGCTTAGTGACGCAAGCCATTGCACAATTGGCATTAAAAATGTTGGACGTTGATCCTGTTGGCTTTGATTTAATGGATAGAAAGTTATTAGAAGCTGTATTACATCGTTTTAATGGCGGACCTGTTGGTTTAGATAATTTAGCAGCAGCGATTAGCGAAGAACGCGAAACCATTGAAGATGTGATTGAGCCTTACTTAATTCAACAAGGTTATTTGCAACGCACTCCACGCGGTAGAATCGCAACGCCATTGGCTTATGTACACTTTGGTTTGATTTTTCCTAGAGCAGAAGGCAGTTTAATTTAACTTAATAAATAAGTATATTATTTAACCTTCTTTGGCGTGGTTAATCGTATATTTTGGAATTTCTATGACGATATCTTTATTGCCTAATTTTGCTTGACAGGCTAGACGGCTTTGACTACATAAGCCCCATGCTTTATCCAACATATCTTCTTCATCTTCATCTAAAGTATTTAAACTATTAAAGCCTTCACGTACGATAATATGGCAAGTGGTACAGGCACACACCATTTCGCACGCGTGTTCAATCTCAACACCTGCTTTAAGTAAATTTTTACATACACTTATATTGTTGTCCGCGTTATGGATTGTTAAGCCAAGTGGTGCATGTTCGGGGTGTGGTAATACAGTAATAGTAGTCATATTTGCTTATAAATCGTAAGGGTATAAAGGTATAAAGATATAAAGATGTAAAGATATATTACTGATTATATTAATGCTTAATAATAAAAATATTTTTTTTAAATATAACTTTTAGATATAAATTATATTATTAACTTTTTAATTTTTTTAGGATAAAATACTGTACTTCATAATTGAGTAATAGTTTCTTTAACCGTATTTGTTGCTGTTTATTTAAATTTTTTTCGTGAGTATCAAACCAAGCATGGGGTGTTTGACTGTTTGAACGAGGGTACTTAAGGCGGATACACTGTCGGTCAAATTGCTTTAATGCTTTGCCATGTGGCGTTAAATAACCTTGTTTTTGGCGGTAAATTATCAGCATCATTAATCCCCAAATACTTAAGCCTACCGCTATTATTTGGCTTAGGGTTTGCATATTTATTTGTGCAAAACCCAATGTTTTAAATAAAGTTTGTTGATTATTTTTACCATAATTTAAGCCATAATTTTGCCACAATTGAGTTACAGTTTGAGTCCATTGTTGTAAA
>JAYWHD010000090.1:0-8683 GCA_043777895.1 Betaproteobacteria bacterium
ACAGCAACGCCTGATATACGGGTGATGTGTGTATTAGACGGCTTATTCAGTCAAATTTATTTGGACACTACAGGTGAACCTTTATTTAAACGGGGTTGGCGTGATGGTATTGATACCAAAGGCGTTGCTGCCTTAAAAGAAAATCTTGCAGCAGGTTTGTTAGCACTAACCGAATGGCGTGGTGATAGACCTTTATATGACCCAATGTGTGGTTCTGGTACTTTAATTATTGAGGCAGCACAAAAAGTCTATCAAATAGCCCCTAATTCAATGCGTACTGAAAACAATCATTTTGCTACACAACATTTTAAACACTTAAAGCCAATCAATACAGTTACTACGATTTACCCTACGCTAGAATATTTACCACAACTATTTGCTAGTGATATTAATCCAGATATGGTTCATATTACTGCTGGTAATATCCAAGCAGCTGGTTTATCGGGCGATGCCATTCATTTAGCATGTGTCAATGTATTAGACATTACGCCGCCTACTGAAACACCTGGTATTTTAGTACTGAATCCGCCTTACGGTGAGCGTATGGGCTTTAACAGTAATACAGGTGAAGAGATAGAGGCTGATCTATTTTACGATGCCTTCGCAGCCAATTTAAAACGTCACTTTAAGGGCTGGTCAGTTTGGCTATTAACCAGCGATGAACACGTTCAAGCCCGTATGCGTTTAAAGCCTAATGCAACACACCACGTGTTTAATGGTGCAATTCCGTGTCGGTGGTTAAAATTTGATATTACGTAAAAAATCTAAGGTTTTTCAAATTTTCAAGTATTAAATATATTCATCATATTTAATATTCTCCGTATTATTTATTATTCACTGTTCATTTAAGGAAATATTATGGCAAGTAGTACCAAAAAAAATGCTTCAAACACATCAAACACATTAATTAATACCAAAGTTAATGCTGAAACTAATATCAAAACAGTAAAAAAAACTATTTCTTCAAAAGTAGTCGCCGAGGTACTTGTAGCTGATAAACCTGCTCCTAAAAGAGTTAAAAAGATCGCAGCAATACCGCCTGTAGCCGAAGTAATTAAACCCACTGCTAAAGTTAATGTTGAAAAAGTAACCGTTGTTAAAAAATCTGCTAAACCCACCCTTACAAAAATAGTTGCTGAAGCTCCTGTAACAACTAAACCTGCTCCTAAAAGAGTTAAAAAAGCCGTAATAACACCCTCTGTAGTTTTATCCGAAGTACTTGTACCTATAGATATGCCAACAGTCATTGAAGCGGCAGTCGTTACAATACCGCCTGCACTTGAGCCAGTTATAGTAAACCCTGTAGTTTCTGCAACTAAAGTTACTTTGAATACAATTCATACTTGGCCATTTCCTTTAGGTAGTCGCCCATAAATAAGTGTATGTATATTATGATTTAAATTGTGTTTTAAATTGATAAATAATTTTCAATAAAAATTTCAATAAAAATTTCAATATAGTATCAACAATTAACTATCATCTTGATCAATATGTTTAATCCCCTATCTACGCTTTTAAATGCGACTTATCCATTGGCACGGAGTGCTTTATTTGCGTTAGAACCTGAAACTGCACACCAAGCAACCCTTAAAAGCTTAGCTAAATTGGCTGTATGCGGAGTGACTCCTATTTTATATCCTTGCCCAATAGCTAATCAAACGGCTAAGGTAATGGGCTTAAATTTTAGTAACCGCGTTGGTTTAGCTGCAGGAGCTGATAAAAATGGTGAATGTATCGATGGTTTTGGTTTACTTGGTTTTGGATTTATTGAGTTAGGGGGGGTAACTCCTCGTCCACAACCCGGTAACCCACAACCGCGTATGTTTCGTTTACCCCAAGCCCAAGGAATTATTAACCGTTTAGGGTTCAATAATCAAGGGGTAGAGACTTTACATACTAATTTATCACATCATAGACAGCAAGGAAAATACCAAGGAATCATTGGTGTAAACTTAGGTAAGAATAAAGATACGCCCAATGAACACGCTTTAAATGATTATCAAATGTGTTACACCCGTCTACACAGCTTGATAGATTTTGCAACGATTAACGTATCTAGTCCTAATACAAAGGACTTGCGTGCTTTGCAGGAAGTTGCCGAACTGCGTATTATTTTGCAAGGTATGAAAACTGAACAAGCCCGTTTAGCCGATGCAACAGGACGCTATGTACCCTTGTCTGTAAAAATAGCACCTGATTTAGAGGACAACCAGTTGCAAGCCATTGGGCAACTTGCTGTTGAATGCGGTATGGATGCTATTACGGCTACGAACACAACGATTGCACGCAATGAAGTCTCTAGCTTAACTTATGGCACTGAAATAGGCGGCCTAAGTGGTGCACCGTTACGCCAACGTTCTACGGTTGTGATTCGTCAGTTAGCCAGTTACTTACAAGGTGCTTTGCCTATTATCGGTGTAGGTGGTATTTGTAACGGTGCTGATGCGGTAGAAAAATTACAAGCAGGTGCAAACTTAGTACAGTTTTACAGTGGTATGATTTATACAGGGCCTCAATTGGTTGCCAACAGTGTGCAGGCTGTTAATGCAGCCCACTTAGCCTAGAGCTATTATTAGACTTCTTTCAAAACTATTAAAAATACGTTTTTCAAGTTTTAAAACTCAAAATCTGAATCAAGATTTTTCTGAATCAAGATTTTCAGAGTTTAAGAATTTTGAAAGAGGTCTATTTATTTAATTTTACAGATTTACGCGGCAAATCAATGTCTAGCTGCTTGAGTTTACGGTATAAATGCGTTCTTTCTAGCCCTGCTATTTCAGCGACACGCGTCATAGACCATTGTTCATTATGCAAAACATAATTAAAATAAATACGCTCTACAGCTTCACGAAAATCACGTAAACCTGTATCTAAGGGTATTTTAGACAAAGCATCATGCCAGACGGATAATGGCTCAATAACTACAGTATTAGGGTTTTCTTGTGATACTATTGACTTTTCAAAATCTTTATTAATGTCTTTATTAATATTAATTCTAAAGTCATCACTAATATTAGTTTGAGTATCCGTTAGTATTTTTATAGTGCTAGCCGTAAAGTTTACTGTGCCTACAGATGGGCTAGTCTGTGCGTTTAACACAAGATTTTTTTTGGTAACTCCTTTACTTAGTACTTTATGTACGGTACTTAACAATTTATGTAAGGTAATTGGTTTTTCTAAAAAACCAACAGCCCCTAAGTTTTGTGCCTCTACGGCGGTATCCAAACTAGCATGACCTGACATCATTATTACAGGACAATATAGCACTTGATGACTTGTCCATTCTCGTAACAAACTCATACCGTCCATATCAGGCATCCAAATGTCTAGCAATACCAAGTCTAGCATTTGCTTAGTATAAACAAGCCGTGCTGCTGCTGCATTATTAGCTAATACAATTTCGTGACCCTCATCGCTTAAAATTTCTGATAGCAGCTCACGAATACCGACTTCATCATCAACGACCAAAATTGTTGCCATAATTTATTAATAGTTATAGTTGTAGTGGAGTAAATAAGTTTTATAAGTTTTATATTTTTGTACGACTTATGTAAAATAGGCTATTTGTACTCTGATAGATGTAGATAATAATGTAACTAAAAAACAACATTTTGTGTAAAAAATATACTATAAATTGCGAAAAATATATTTTTATAGTGTTAAATTTTTGTAAATATAATTTTTACTTGCGCACCTTCTACCCTATTACTTTGAGAATTTAAACGATTTTTCACACTAATTTTTGCATGATGTTCTTGCACAATACGGTATACAATCGCCAATCCTAAGCCCGTACCCTCTGCTTTAGTGGTGTGATAAGGTTCAAAAAGCTTTGCTAAGGAAGTAGAACTAAACCCTAATCCATTGTCATTTATTTTTAAACTTATAGTGTTATTTTCATCTTGAATAACGATGTATACCAATGGCGATAATTGTAAATTTTCAGACAACTTACACCGTTCTTGTGCAGCATCTAAAGCATTGCCAAGTAAATTATGTAATACTTGTCGTAACTGGTTTGCATCAGCCATAATTAATGAATTGCTTGATATCTTATCTGCAGTATTATTTACTAGGTTATTTACTAGTTTACTTATTGATATTTTCTTTTCATACTGTACGGTGTCTTTATATAAAATTAAGTGTTCTTTTAAAAAAAGGTCTAAATCTAAAGGAACTAACTGTGCTTCAGGCAACCGAGCATACTGTTTAAATTCGTCCACCATATTTTTTAAAGCCGCGACTTGCGTAATAATAATGGCGGTAGAACGTCTTAATAAGTCAGCATCACTACCTTGCAATTTATCGGCTAACTTCATAGTTAAGCGTTCAGCAGACAATTGAATCGGTGTTAAAGGGTTTTTAATTTCATGTGCCAAACGTTGTGCGACTTCAGTCCAAGCCTGTGCTTTTTGAGCTAACATTGTTGCACTTATATCATCAAATACCAATAACAAATCGGTACCATCAGCTTGTATTAGTGGTACTGCCCGTAATAATAAAGTTTGTGTTTCACCGCTAATAGAAATGTGTTCAATTTGACTTTGCCATTGTGGTTTGTCTTGCTTATTAACAATAGCCTGCCACACAGCAATTGGTAATTGTTGTGCAGCATATTGATTCAATTGTGGTTTATTTAAACTTAAAATAAATTGAGCACTGGGGTTAATGCTACGTAAAATACTTTGGGAATCCAATACTAATACACCCGTTGTTAAACTAGATAGAATTTGTTGTAAATATTCATAATTTTGTGTCAAAGCCGTGCGTGCACTGCCTAAATCGGTCAGCATTTGATTAAATGATCGGGTTAATACGGCTAAATCACTTTTACCGCTGGGTTCAGACAAAGGCGTAAAATCACCACTTGCGACAGCTTGAGTACCCCGTGCTAAACGCAACAAAGGGGCATTCATTGCATCAGCCAATACAAATCCCATAGCCACTGCAGCTAATACTACTAACAATAAAATAATCGTTAAAGTCGTTGCATAAATCATACGTAAACCAGTGCGACCCAGTTTAATTAATTCATACTTTTTAACACCTTGTGCTACCGCTTGTGTCATACCAGATAAATTAGGTGAAACACTTTGAATGAACTGCAAATAAACTGTAGGCGACACACCCGCCATTATTTGCTGGTAAGTCACGGGGACACGCACGACTGTTCTTAATAATAAAGTGTCTGATTCAACGGAATTATCTTCTAATAAAGCAGAATGCATAGTGCTTGGAATGGATTCAATATATGACCACTGCCCTGTACGCATTAAATCATGCCAAGCGTCTGCTTGCGGTGTATCACTCAACAAACCTTTACTCAACCCATTGCCCGTACTGGCCAATACGATACCTTGAGTATCAAATACTAAAATATCTACTACTTCAGCCGTTATATAACTGGCTTTTAATGTATAAATTTGTTTGCCTAAATCTTGGTTAAGTTTAACTGAATAAGCAGCAGTGTGTGTATCATCTAAAAGCTTATTTAAACGCTCACTCAAAATATTACGCGATAATTCTAAGCCCGTATTTAAAGCAATACTGACTTGTGTATTGAAGCCACTGTCTATGGATTGACTCAAAAAAAACACGCTAATAATATAGACTAATACGCCAGGGACTAAACCTAATAAACCTAATGCTGAAGCAAATCTTAAAGTTAAGCGCGCTCCAAACCGCTCTCGCTTAAGACGTAATAATAAGCGCGACAACAAAGATAAAACCAGTATAAATAATATGACAATAATAGAAACATTAAGCCATAATAAGGTCGTATATCTTTGAGTCCAAGTAGGGTCATTGCCTGTCGCCGTTGCCAAAGAAATAATCGCCAACAATATACCCAATACTGCTAACACCAAAGCTGTTTTAACTAATTTTGGACTGTATAAAAAATAATGTTGTAATTTATTAAAAAGAGACTTAAAAGGAGACTTAAAAAGCTGATTAAAACTATGGTGCAATGTACGAAAAATCATACGAAAACCCCTATAAATAAATTGCTTAAATGAATGTAGCATTATTTATCTTCGCACATTTATTTTCGTATATTAGGCTGCATTGAAGGAACTATTTTCAGTGTCGTTCGCATTAAACCACTGTCTAAAGCCCAATCAGTATCACTCATTGCATTGAGCTGAAACGGCTTAGGCAACAAGTTATTGTCTAAATACAATCTAGCACTGACATCGTACGTTTCATTGGGGTATAGATAATTAGCTTTGATAATCCCGTCACGGCGGATATGCCGCAAACTAGCCAAGGCTTCTTGTAGAGTATTAAAAGTTAAGGCAAAGCGTGCTTCACTCATTGCCGATGAATTAGCAGTACTCACACGCCATTTTTGTGTCAGTGCATTGTGTGATAAACGCCAGTATAAACGGCCTTTTGCTAAACGTTCATCGTACCAATACCAACGCGACTGCTTGACTACCCAATCAAACACAAAATACAAGGGGGCGGATTTAGCCAACTCTGATACGTTATCAGGTACATTAACGGTAAAATGTGCTTGTAAATCCCACGCATCGCTGGCTATATTAGGCACTAGTTGCAAGTATTTACCCTCTAAGCCTATTGATTCTTTAGGATAAGACACCGTTTGTGCAAACAAAAAATTAGGTGAAAAAATGATAAAAAAAGTGACTACTATCCAGTAATAATGCTTACTATAAAATAGTATTTTTAATAAATTACTTAATAAATTACTTAAAGTATTGAACATTTTAATCTGCTTAATAACGTTTAATCTTTTAATCGTTTAATCTATTTTACGCAACAAAGCATAAAAAAAGCCGTCTTGTTCAGAATTAGGAAAAGACATTAGATTAATCTCGCTAATCTTATTAGTCAGTATAGTACTGGATTCATCATCAAAACTGCGAATTAAAGGCAAACAATGCCCCAAGCTAGGTAGCAGCTGGGCATTGTTATGGTGCGACAAAAAATTAAGTATCTGCTCCTCGCCCTCTGCTTTAAATACTGAACAAGTTACATACAACACTAGCCCGCCCACCTTTAAAGTAGCCCATAGCGACCGAAGTAAATGGTTTTGTTGAACTGTTAAATTGGATATATCACTGGCACGACGCAACCAACGGCTATCAGGGTGACGGCGTACAACGCCGCTCGCACTACACGGTGCGTCTAAGACAATTCTATCAAATAGCTGACCGTCCCACCATTTATCAGTTTGATTCGCGTTAGCCGTTTGTAGTTCTACTAAAGGCTGCGGTGCATAAGGCGTTTCACCGATAAAAGTTTTAGCCAAACGTTGCAATGTCTGCCTAAGTTTTTCTAAACGCAAATAATCATTGTCTAATGCAGTCAAAGTAATATTACTACGCTCTAATAAATGGGCTGTTTTACCACCTGGTGCAGCACACGCATCTAACACTCTATGCCCTGCCTGTACATCTAATAATTCAACACAATATTGGGCAGCTAAATCTTGGACGCTGTACCAACCTTGAGAAAACCCCGGAATATTTTCAACAGGAAGGGGTTTATCCAACACTAAAGCATTCGGTAATCCTTTTACACAACGCGACAATATGCCGTGTTGTGCTAAGTGTTTTTGTGCTTCTAATGCACTGTGAATGCGTGCGTTAGCTCTTAATGCCATCACAGGCGGATAATTATTTTGTTCTAAAAGGTGTATCCACTGCCGGGGATAATCTTTTTTTAGCCGCTCAATCCACCACAAAGGATGGTTAAATTGTGCTTCAACGGTTTTTAATGCGGCTTTATTGCGTTCATCAGTTTCACGTAAATAAGTACGTAATACCCCATTAACAAACCCTGCAACAATTTTAGTATTGTGATTGGTATGAGCGAGTAATTGAAAAATAGGTAAATTCTTACCTAAACCACACGCCAATACAGCGGGTAAAGCTTCTACGGCTTGATTAACCACCGTGTGTGCTTCGTAAGCATTGTATTGACTGGGATTACAAATTAAAGCCAAAGTAGTACGCAATAAAGCCAGCACCCCTGCGTCTAAAGTATCAAACGGCTTTTTGGTTAAACCGCGAATTAAAGCATCGGCCATACCGCGCTGACGTTGCGATTGATAGGCTAAATCTTGACAAGCCCCCCGCAAAGCTGTTTGCCCTAAACTAGGGGCTAACTCACGCAGAACTACAGGCAAAGACTGTCCAGCCGATACGTGGTGCATTACCCAACTGGCAGCGACTAAAGCTTGTGATAAAGTAGCCCCTACTTTTTTTGTCGCTATACCGCCTGACAAGTTGCTTGGCACAGAATGACGTAATTTAGGTTTAGGCAAAGGTTTGAAAACAGGTGAATTAGGCATAGTTCATATTGTAAAGGATAAAGAGTAAAGCTTAAATCGCGACTGAATCCAATGCCCAGCGTGGTTTTACGGTAAACCCTAACTGTTTATCCATTAAGCCTTTTTGAAAGCGTAAAGAACCTGCCAAGGCAATCATTGCACCATTATCTGTACATAAATATAATTCAGGATAATACGTACGTACCCCTATTTTTTTACAAGCTGTATTTAATTCACGGCGTAAAGTCAAATTAGCCCCTACCCCACCTGCAACAACTAAAGTTTTATGCCCTACGTGTTGTATTGCTGCGATTGTTTTTTTAACCAATACCTGTGCAACAGTCATTTCAAAACTAGCGGCTAAATTAGCCTTTTGAGCAAATA
>JAYWHD010000091.1:0-8663 GCA_043777895.1 Betaproteobacteria bacterium
TTAATGAATGGTTCACACTATACCGCTGATTTAACGGGTTGCAACTTACAACGATTGATGATGCACGAGGCACTAATGGCGTTTGTTTTAGAGCAAGTGCAGAGAGCTGGTTTGCACGCGGTTGCACACCAATCACATATATTTGCTAACTCTGATACAGGGCTGGCGAACACAACGAATGGCGGTATGACACTCACGGTTTTATTGGCAGAATCACATATATGTATTCACACGTGGCCAGAGTTATTGGGGGTAACACTAGATGTATACGTGTGCAATTTTAGTGCCGACAATTCAAGTAAAGCAGAGCAGTTATTTGAACTATTAGTCAATTGGTTTGAACCTAGCTACAGTCAAAAAAATAGTTTGCAGCGTGGCGTCTGCCTTAAAAACTAATATTGTAGGCAATAAAATGTTCACTATAAAAACACTGTGTATTTGGTATTAAGCCAACAATTTACTTAAATACCATACGGCGGAAGCATAAAAAAAGCTGCGGTTATACTGCATTAAGGAGTGAAAGTTTTGTGTAGTCAATAAATAGTCATGGCTTAAGTCTAAGTACTGCAAATCAACCACAGCAAATTGAGTGTTGTCAGGTAATTGTGTTGATAAAAATGTTGCAAACGGGGCAATACTAGCATAATTGTATACTGGCGTTGCGTCAGGGCGTAACCAAGCCCCTGCATTGCTTTCATCTATACCATCGGCTTCAAAGGCAACAGGTAAATGGCGTTGCCAACCGTGTCCTGCTAAAAAAGAAGCCACACTCATAATTGCATCTTCGGGGCTATTCGCTAAATCAATGTGTTGAGTATTACTGGCCGATACACCCCATTTTTGTAAACTAGACGGCATAAATTGTGGTAGACCTAAAGCACCCGCAAAAGACCCGCGTGTGTCTTCATCTAAGGTATTTTTTTGTACTAACTGCATAAATGCAAGCAGTTCATCTTGAAAATATTCAGCTCTACGGGGATAATCAAATGCTAAGGTTGATAGTACATCTATGAGTTTAAAGTTACCACGGTAAGTCCCATACAAAGTCTCAACACCAATAATCGCGGCAATAATCGCACTGGGTACACCATATTTAGCATCAGCCGCCGCAAAGGCAATGGCATACTGGGATATAAACTGCCGTCCTTTTTTAACACGCAGTTTATCAGTAAAGCGTGCTTTATACACTGCCCAATTTTTAGGTGTGCCAGCAGGAGCAGGGTTCATATAACGTTTGACCACAGGATACATTTTAGCTTTTCGTAATAATGCGGTACTAAATTCATGGCTTATATTGACTGTAGCCGCTTTATTTTGCCAATCTTTTACTAATTGTGTGTCTAATAAGGGAGCAAAATCAATCGTTGAAGATGCAGCAGACGTGTCTGCTGGAATTGATATTTTCTTTTGCGATTTAGCCCATAAAGGTGTGCTGATTAATCCAACTGCACTCACGGAGGCCTGCAAAATTGAACGCCTTGACAGGTTAGTAAAATGGGTGTTGATATGAGTCATACAATGATTGTTAATTTAGTATTGGGTTTAGTATTGCCATATTGAGATAGCTTTGGCGATAAAAATAGATAAAACGCTCTGTATTTAAATTAAATACATTAAAACGACCGCCCTACTATTAAATGGGCTAAATCACGTAGCCGCGTAGCATCATAGGGTTTAATTGCTTCTAGTGCATCATTTAAACACGCTTGAGCAGCCACTTTTGCCCCTTCAAGCCCTAATAAACTGACATAAGTACTTTTACCTTGTGCTGCATCTTTGCCAGGTGTTTTTCCTAATAAAGTGGTGTCTGTGCTGGTGTCTAAAATATCATCGGTAATTTGAAAGCCTAAACCAATCGCAGCACTATAACGTTCTAAAGCATAAGCAAGCTTATCATCATAGTCGTATTTATAGCCCGCTAAAGCCCCTAATTTGATACTTGCTGCTAACAATGCCCCTGTTTTTTTACGGTGTAAAATTTGCAAGGCAGGTAAATCCAGTGCGGTGTGTTGATGATTATCCAAAACAACTTTTTCAGCTAATAAATCCATTTGCTGGCCACCGACCATTCCATTCGCACCTGCATGAGTGGCTAAAATACGTATCATTTGTAATGCTGTGCTGCTACTTACGCCAGGCAAAGCTTGCGTCAGTACTTCAAACGCGGCAGCTTGTAGTGCATCACCCACTAACAAGGCACAGGATTCGCCATATTTTATATGTACCGTTGGTTTTCCGCGTCTTAATACGTCATTGTCCATGCAAGGCATATCATCATGAACCAAAGAATAAGCGTGAATGAGTTCAACGGCACACCCAACCATCAGTGCCGTAATAGGCGATGCACCGCATAACTCACCTGCTGCCAATGACAACAAGGGACGAATTCTTTTACCACCGTCTAATACTGCGTAACGCATTGCATGATGAAGGGTAGCTGGCGGGGCATCAGCAGCGGGCAGTTGAGCACTTAAAATAACTTCAGTATGGGTTTGTGCGGTGTGTAACCACGTTTCAAAAGAGGATGTGTTTGAGGAAAGTTGCGAATGTATCATAATGGCCTAAAATTTTAGGTTAAATTTAAGGGTGTCAATTGCCCATTAATATTTAATTCAAGTATTTGTTGTTGTGCTGTTGCCAGTTGTTTTTCGCAAAATTTTAATAATAGTGTTCCACGTTGATAGCGAATAAGCATATCAGCCAACGAAGTATCACCTGATTCCATTGCGGCAACTAATATAGATAATTCATTGAGTCCTTCTTCAAATGTTGTTTGAGTATTGGCTTCGGCTATAGCAGATTGGATAATTTTCTTTGGCATAGTTAATAGTTAATAGTTAATAGTTAATAGTTAATAGTATAAATATTATTGCAAATAAATAATATTGTAAAAATATTGTAAATAATTTAAAGTATTTTAAGATAGTGATATTACTATTACTTATTCAATACTTATTCAATACTTATTTGATACTATTTGATACTTATTTGATAGTTACTTCATGAGTATTTGATAATTATTTGATAATTATTTGATAATTATTTATCAATGAATCAAAGTCGTCATTGTAATTGAGACTTGATTAGGTAAAATATTATTTTTTTTATACTATTTATGCTACATCAACCTCTTTTACCTTTGTCTGTATCCGCTTACTTTGACCCTGCAATTTTTCTTGCAGAGCAAACAAAGTTGTTTGCACAAGCCCCGCAATTTGTGGGACACCCTTCTTATGTTCCTAATGTAGGAGATTATTATGCTTTAGCCCATGAAAATGAAGCAAGGGTATTAATTCGTCAAGCTGATGGTAGTATCACATTGTCATCTAATATTTGTCGTCATCGTCAAGCAATTGTGTTACGTGGAACAGGTAATTTAGGGTGTTCAAACACAATAGTATGTCCGTTGCATCAATGGACTTATAGCAGTAAAGGACAATTATTGGGTGCACCTCATTTTGAAAATAATCCTTGTCGGCATTTGACGCAATACCCTCTACAAGTATGGAATGGTTTACTATTTACAGGTATGCATCAACCTTTAAAAGAGTTAGCCGATATGATAGTTGCACCAGAATTGGATTTTTCAAATTATGTATTAGGCGATATTAAGCAACATCATTGTGCTTACAATTGGAAAACTTTTATGGAGGTATATTTAGAAGATTACCACGTTGCATCATCGCACCCTGGATTGGGTAAATTTGTTGATTGTAGCGATTTGAGTTGGCAGTATGGCGACCATTATTCAGTACAAACAGTTGGGTTACACCCACTCTTTGGTGAGTCCACTGCTTCGGGTACGCCAGCTTATCAAGCGTTACACGATGCTGTAGTGCGACATAACTCTAAAAAGCCTAAACAGGGGGCTATTTGGATGAGTTATTATCCCAATATTATGGTGGAGTGGTATCCAAATGTGCTAACAGTATCATTATTGCAACCTAAAAGCGTCAATGAAACACTCAATACAGTGGCATTTTTTTATCCAAATGATATTTTGGATTTTGAACCCGAGTTTTGCCAGATACAACAGACTGCCTACTTTGAAACGTGTTTTGAAGACGATGACTTTGCACTACGAATGGAGGCAGGTCGCCGTGCTTTATGGTCATTGAATGACAATGATGCAGGGCCTTATCAATCACCTTTAGAAGATGGCATGGTTCATTTTCACGCGTGGTATAGAAAAAATATGCTGGGCTAATTGTGCGAAGTTAATACAAGATTAGTTAATTTATGCCGTTGATTTTAACTATTTAGTCTTATTTAGTCTTGTTTGGGAACAAATATTGTTGATTTGGCATCTAATAAATCAGTTAAATGTGCATTTAATGTTGCACTTAAAGTGGTATCTAAATTAGTTTCCATATTACCACCCAGCAAAGAGGTGTCTTTCGCGTCACCGCTAACAGCATCCAACAGGTCATTTTTTGCAATTTGACTGTATAAAATAGCTCTGCATCGGCCCTGTTGCTTTGCTAAATATAAAGCCTTGTCAGCACGCTTATACCAATTTACAAAGCTTTCACCAGGTAAAGACAAGGCAATACCCGCAGAAAAACTAGTGCCTTCAGGCATGGATTTTTGTAGGCGATTTGCTGTAATATCAGCATGTAGTTCATCACAATTTGGCATCAAGATAGCAAATTCCTCACCACCCATACGGGCTACAAAATCTTTAGATCGAACATTTTTTTTCCACATAGAAGCACATTTTTTTAAGTGTTCATCACCTTTTACGTGACCAAAAGTGTCGTTGAAACGCTTAAAATGGTCTAAATCAATTAACATTAAACAAGCGGAAAACTTTGCTGCTTGTATTCTATTGTCATCGTATCTAGCGTTGGTCGTATTATGTATTTTAGGAACACCCGCCGCTAAAGTTAATGTTTTGAAAGCCATATTTAAAGCACGTCTATTTAATAAGCCCGTCAAAGGGTCAGCATTCGCTAATCGGGTAATACGGCGAACTAGAACTGAATTAGAGCGTATATTTCGGCTTAATAAGTAAAGTAAGGCAGCATTCCAACACAATGAACCCACACTAAATATGATGATGCACAAATATAATAGGTTAGCACCTGACTCTGCTTTGTCATTTAAAGTGGCTGCTTGACGGCTTATTTTTTTTGATAAATTGACCGTAATTTGATCTATTTCTACCCCGACACTTTTAATTTTTTGATACAAAACTTGATGTGCATTAAAATTGTTAGTGGTTGTTTGACTTAGCTTGGTAATATACTCATTATTAGCTTTAATAAAATATTCAAGCTTCCTATTTAAAGTCATAGACACGTTTAAAATATCATCATTGCTAATGATTGTGTCTGAATAGCGTTCTACTTTATTCAGCGTTTGTTCAGTGCTGTTTTTAAAATATTCAATATTTGACTTTAGTGTTTCTAGTGAGTTAGTGAGTGCTTTGTATTCATTAGACTGTGTAACTGGTACACTATTACCTTTGTTTTGATAAGTCTGTAAGACAAGTAATTGTTGATAATTGACCCGTTGCAAGGTATCGTGAATACTTTGTGTTTGTACTGTAAATGTGCTGCTGTGTACAATCAAAGAACGTATTTCAATTTGCCTTTGATTAGCTAATTTAGCAAAAATAATAATTATAACGGTCAAGACAGCCTGAAAGCTCATACCTAGCTTACCGATACGCCACTGGTATTCAAACGAATGTTCTCCGTGTAACCAAGACATAAAAACTAATTTTAAACGCTGTATTAAATTGATCATAAGTAAGGCGGCTTAAAAGCTATAAGCCATGTTATTTAGTATATTTTACATCGTTCATATTAGATTAGTTTAGTATAAAATAGAAAACTAGTTTTATTAGTTCTAAATGGTTCTAATTAATTTGAGAGTATAAATTAAGTGGTATCGCTATTTTGATTATACTAATCTTTTAGTTGAAACTGTCAATGATAGCTAAACATATCTAAACGTAGTTTAAATGAAAAAACTGGGAGTTTAAAGATAGTTGAGACTTTTAACAATTAATTGTCTTTATTTAGCCAGTACAGTCAATCAATCGTTAAGTATTTTTAAACCAAATAATAATTTAAAATTTGATGAACTTACATATTATTGCATTAGGTAAAGGAATGCCAAATTGGGTAGGGGAAGCCTTTAATTCATATCAAAAACGCTTACCCGTTGAGTGTGCTTTGTATTTAAAAGAGTTAAAAGCAATTGACCGACTGGGCAATGCAAACGTTACGGCTATTTTAACTAAAGAAGCAGAGCAGTTACAGGCAGCAACGCCGAAGGGTGCTTTGCGTATTATTTTAGATGAGCGTGGTAAAGATTTAACCACAATCGCTTTGTCGGAGTGCTTAGTGCGGTGGCAACAAACCAGCCGTGACGTGGTATTTTATATTGGTAGTACTGACGGACTCGATAGCGAATTTAAAAAAAGAGCAGATATGGCCATCCGCTTATCAAGCTTAACCTTACCGCATATGATGGTACGGGTATTGCTGGCTGAACAGCTTTACCGAGCGTGGAGTATTTTAAATAATCATCCTTATCATCGCGTATAAATTTTTTTATTAAAATAAAAATAATAACAGCAATATTAATAACATTATTATTAATAATAATAGTAACAATATTAATGATAATAACAATAACAACAACAATAATAATAACAAAAAATAGTATTTTATGGCACTTATAGACACATTATTAAATGATATTGACAATATTTTAAAGCGTGACCCTGCAGCCACAAGTCGTTTTGAAGTGGTAACTTGCTATCCAGGTTTACAAGCAATTTGGATACACCGCATTAGCCATAGAATGTTTGTTCGTAATTGGTTGTGGGCGGCACGGTTTTTATCGGCATTAGCCCGTTGGTTAACTGGGGTAGAGATTCATCCAGGTGCTAAAATTGGACATAACGTATTTATTGACCACGGTATGGGTGTTGTTATTGGTGAAACCGCTGAAGTAGGTGATGGTTGCACGATTTATCAAGGAGCTACTTTAGGGGGTACATCACTATACAAAGGTGTTAAACGTCATCCAACATTAGGAAAAAATGTTATTGTAGGGGCTGGTGCAAAAATATTAGGTGGATTTACTGTGGGCGATGGTGCAAGAATCGGTTCTAATTCTGTGGTTGTTAAACCTGTTCCAGCAGGTGAAACGGCTGTCGGCGTTCCAGCACGTTTAATTAGCGGTCATAAATATGATGTTGATGTAATGATTACTGATGATACGATGACACCACAGACTGTTTTTAATGCTTACGGTGTATTAGCAAACGATGATGACCCCGTTCAAGCGAGCTTGGAAAAACTACGCCAACAATTAATCACACAACAATTACAAATAGATGCTTTACTAAAAAAAAATGTTTAGATTCTATAACGTTTTATTAATAGCAACACTAAAATAGGGTTAGTTTCTGTTTTATTTTTTAAATACACATATACGCATATACGCATATACACATATCACATATATACAAATACACATATATACAAATATATTAAATGATTTTCTTGATTTTTTAAACCTTAATTAATACTGACTCACAATGCAATACGTTTACAGCATGAACCGCGTCGGCAAAATGGTGCCGCCAAAACGATATATTCTTAAAGACGTCTCTTTAAGTTTTTTCCCAGGAGCTAAAATTGGTGTACTAGGCTTAAATGGATCAGGTAAATCCAGCTTGTTAAAAATAATGGCGGGTGTTGATAAAGACATTGAAGGCGAAGCCATTGCTATGCCAGGTATTAAAGTGGGTTATTTACCACAAGAACCTGAACTTGATCCAAAGCACACTGTCCGAGAATCCATTGAAAGTGCCTTAAGTGATGTTAAAAATGCCCAAGCGCGGCTTGACGAAGTGTATGCCGCTTATGCAGAAGAAGATGCCGATTTTGATGCATTGGCTGCCGAGCAAGCACAACTTGAGGCGATTATTGCCACCAGTGCAGGGGCTGATGACCATCAGTTAGAAATGGCAGCGGACGCTTTGCGTTTACCGCCTTGGGACGCTATTGTCGGTGTACTGTCTGGCGGTGAAAAGCGTCGTGTTGCCTTGTGTCGTTTATTGTTGTCTAAGCCTGATATGTTGTTGCTTGATGAGCCCACTAATCACTTAGACGCTGAATCGGTTGATTGGCTAGAGCAGTTTTTACAACGTTACCCAGGAACAGTGGTTGCAGTGACGCATGACCGTTATTTTTTAGACAATGCGGCTGAATGGATTTTAGAAATGGACCGCGGCAGTGGTATTCCTTGGAAAGGCAACTATACCGATTGGTTAGACCAAAAAACGACCCGTTTAGCCGGCGAAAAGAAAAGCGAAGATGCACGGACTAAAGCTTTGAAAAAAGAATTAGAGTGGGTGCGTCAGAACCCAAAAGGCCGTCAAGCAAAAAGTAAAGCCCGTATCGCCCGTTTTGAAGAGTTATCAAGCCATGAGTATCAAGAGCGTAATGAAACTATGGAGATTTTTATTCCTGTTGCTGAACGCTTAGGGCATGAAGTTATTGAATTTAACGGTGTGTCAAAATCGTTTGGCGACCGTTTACTAATTGATAATCTAAGTTTTGTGATTCCAGCAGGGGCAATTGTAGGCATTATCGGACCTAATGGTGCGGGTAAATCTACTTTATTTAAAATGATTCAAG
>JAYWHD010000092.1:0-8626 GCA_043777895.1 Betaproteobacteria bacterium
CGTTCTAAAGTATTCCAGATAATTTCGTGTTCATCGTATATAAAATACGGTGTTACAGTCAGCAAGTCTTTAATGGCATAATCACTCGGCTCAACGCTGTGAATACGCAATTTTGCCCGAGGCTTAATACTGTCTATGCGTTTAATCTGTGCCAACATCGGCGGCAAAGCAATATCACCCAACACCTCACGTATGTGGTCTTCTTGTGCCTTAATTGAAGACGTTGAGAATACGGGGGCATCTAATAAACGTAAAAAACGTTCCTGCGTTAAAACCCCTATATCTACCGTACCGATTAAACCATTGGTTGTGTCTAAGTACAGTGTAGGTAAGCCCGCATATAAATAAATATGGTGTGATAGATTGTATGCATTAATGATAGACCATTCTAAACACCACTTTGGGTCAGGGTGGGTATCGGTGTCTAAACAACGCCAAGACCAAGATAGCGTTACAGTATCGCCACGCCGTAAAGGGGTAGTTAATTCAGTATTATCAGTCGTTGTTATAAATACTAAGGGCTGCTCTAAAATACGGTTTAAAGTCATTAGTCCCGTTGTTCCTTGTATCTCGCACGGATAATGTGTTGCCCCGTAAGGCGACATCATACGGATTAAACGAATCAGTTCATCTTGTTCTTGAGTCCAATGGTTATCTGTTTGTGCAGATATTGGCTTAGGTTTTAACCAGCCCACACCATTGGCTTTAGCTTGCGATAATTGCACACTAAAAGTGATGTTTTTTAAAAGGCGTTGTGGTAAATTTTGATTAGACGCATAATTAGGCGATAGTTTTAAAGCATAATTAATGAGAAAAACTAAACTGTAGGGACGATTTTTATGGTGCTGTTGCTGGGGCGAATCAACCCAACCCATACTGTTTGTGGGGACTAAAGAAGTCGCTGCCCCAACACTAGTCAACCAACTTAGTTCTGGCTGATATACCTTATTTATTATTGGGTCAGGCATTGATAGATCACTGGAATCTGAATCAGTCACCGCTTTTAATAAAACTGCGACTACGTGCTTACAGTTGTAACCCACAGGACAAGAACAAAAACCATTTAGAAAAAAATTAGCATTGTCTTTATTTTTACTAATAACAATGGCTTGTGCATAAACCTCGTCACGACTACCTTTCGTAGTACCGTCAATAGTTATACTGTCTTTGTCATTTGCTTTAACTACAAAATGGCATTCTTTTTTTTGCTGAACAATCTCTTGTCCCTGTGTATAAGTAGGTTGTCCTACTTGCTGCTTCAGTTGCCTAAAGCTTAGTGTTGCCGTAATAGAATGAATCATAGTTAAAACACAATCAAAATAAATAATCAAAGTGCAGTATTTTAATGATTATTTAGCGAATAAACAGATGATGTGAATGATTTAAGTCATTAAGTTGTACAGGTGTACCAATATTATACCAATTTCCTAAGTAATGCTCGCCTTTAATTGAGCCTTGGGCATATAACCAAGGGAATAATTTTAAGGCTTGATGGTTTGAATTTAAAAAAATCAGGGGATTAAATACGCCTATATTGCCATACGTTAATTTATTTTGATTGACGTTATTTTTATTGTTGTTATTGTTTTGGTTGATTGGATACACAGAGTCACAATCGGCAACTATTTGCCCGTCTATTAGACACATATCACCAGCAAGGTGATAGGAAGGGTTATTGACTAATACCAAATATGCGGCGTTGTCGCCTAAATGGCTGGGTAATTGACTGTAATCATAATCAGTATAAATATCGCCCGATACCACAATAAAAGGTTCAAGCGAAGGTATATTTTTCCCTATTAACAATGGCAATGCTTGTGCTATACCGCCCGCTGTTTCTAATGCGGTAGTTTCGGGTGAATAGTTTAATTGACACCCATAACGCCTACCATCACCCAATATTAAAGGAAATTGCTCACCTAACCAAGCATAATTAATTATAATTCTATTAATACCTGCCCGTACTAAAGCCATAATTTGCCATTCAATTAAACGGTGTTTCCCTAAAAACAACAAGGGTTTTGGTGTTGTATCAGTCAATGGACGCATACGTTCACCGCGTCCAGCTGCTAGTATCATCGCTGTTTTAATCAAAATGTCACTCCTGCTTGACGCTCTATTCGGTGTACTCGGTCAAATAAACGTACTAAAATACCCAAACCATCGTAACGGTGTGCAACTGATTGTGCGTATTTTAGTACTAAGGGTAAGTCATTTAAATAATTATGTTTGCCGTCTCTATGTGATAAACGGGCAAAAATACCTAATATTTTTAAATGCCTTTGTAAGCCCATCCACTCAAAATCACGCCATAATTGTCCAAAATCTTCGGGTACAGGAACGCCTGCTGCTTTGGCTTGTGTCCAGTACATTAACGCTAAATCAATTTGTGCTTCTTCAGGCCAATCAATATAAGCATCTCGCAGTAAACTAACTAAATCGTAGGTATAAGCCCCGGTTAAAGCATCTTGAAAGTCTAAAATGCCTGGATTATCAATAGATGTAACCATTAAATTACGGCAATGGTAATCGCGGTGAACCCATACCGCTGCTTGTGTTGTACACGCAGTTGTAATCAGTTGTAAAGCGACTTGCAACAAACCCCGTTCACGCTCGTTTAAAATAATTTTATGGTGTTGTGTTAAAAACCACGTTTCAAACAAACTCATTTCTTGCTGTAGTTTATCAGCATCATAAGCCGATAGTGCTGTTTGTGAACTGTGGCTCAAACTGGCTGCTTGTAATTTAATTAACGCACTAATTGCATCTTTATACAAAGGTCTATGGTCTTTGCCTTGTTGTAAAATATTTAGATACGTATCGCTACCTAAATCTTTTAATAATAAAAAACCTTGCTCAACATCTTGTTCTAACACTGTGGGTAAATTTAAATTAGCAACAGAAAATAGTTGGGCGACTTCAATAAATGACGTACAGTTTTCATATTCAGGCGGGGCATCCATAACAATATAAGTAGCGGATACACTGGCTAATGTTGAAGTGTGTATTCGAAAATACCGTCTAAAGCTGGCATCTGCTGATGCAGGCGTTAAACTATTTATATCTAAGTGATAACGTGCAGCATAGTGTGTTACAAATTTTTGTAAAGCATCTAAGCGAATCGTTGGGTTTAATGTATTCATAGTGTTTAATAATATATTTTTAATTTCTTAATTTCTTAATTTCTTAATTACGTATTTTAATTTTAATATTTATGTTTGGTATTTATGTTTGGTGTTTATGTTTATGTTTTATATTTAATAATATTTAATAATATTTAATAATATTTAATATTACTTTTTTAATATTTTTTTGTAGCTTAATTTTGCCTAAATTTTTACTTATTTTACCTTCTCGCTACCGCCTTAAAAAACTATCTTTAATAGTCAGCTTAAGCTATCTTGCCAGCGAAGTATCGGCACAAAGTTTAATGCCCTCAACAACGATACAAGCCATTAATGACTTTACACCGATTGAAGTTCCGCCTGCGATTAAATCAGCACAGATACTAGACCCTTTACCTGATTTTATTTCTATCGCCCCAAACATTTTATCTGAACAAGCCACAACCATTGATGCAGATTCAATTATGGGGTCTACAGACAATACTCTATCTTTTAAGGGTTCAGCCTATTTACAACGCAGTGACTTAACGGTTAAAGCCGACCAAATAGATTACTGCCCTAATAGCAGCGAAGTATCAGCCCAAGGACAGGTGATTGCGGTGCAAGGAAAAGACGTATTACGTGCTAAAAATTTTAGATTAAATACGCAAACTAATGTTGGCTATGCTCAATCTACCGAATATTTTTTTGATAAAGCCAATGCCAGAGGTAACGCGGCTAGCTTAACTTCAACCATTGACCGCCAACGTATTTTAACCAATGCTTCCTATACATCCTGTCCAGTGGGTAACAACGATTGGTTACTTAAAGCCAATAAAATTATTTTAAATGAAGCCACACAAACAGGCATTGCAAAAGGTATGAGTCTGCGATTTATGGATGTCCCTATTTTTGCCACACCTTATTTTGAATTTCCTTTAGGCAAAGACCGCCGCAGTGGTTTTTTATCACCCTCTACCGCTTACGGTAGTCAGTCAGGCATTGATGTATCCATTCCGTATTATTTTAATTTAGCACCGCATTACGATGCCACATTAACCACCCGTTTAATGTCAAGACGTGGCATTCAATTGAATACTCAAGCTCGCTATTTAACCCAATATCTACAAGGAAATATTACAGTAGATGCTTTACCTTATGACAATTTACGCAGGCAACGCCGCTGGGGATTATTTACGAATCATACGTATCAATCGCCTGTAAACCAGCAACAGGCTAATGTTTTGACGGCAGGTATCAACATTGAACGTGTTTCTGATGAGTCATTTTTTGCCGATTTAAGCCGTTCGGCAAATGCAGCATCACAGACTATTTTACCAAACGAACTATGGCTGCGTCACCAATCAAAATGGGCAACCGTCAGTATGCGTGCTGGGCAATATCAAACTTTACAAGACAAAAATCAAAGTATTATCGCACCCTACTCGCGGCTGCCCATCATTGATTTGCAATTGAATCCAATTTTACTGCCTAAATTAGGCAATATCACTTTTGATTTTAATGCTCAATTTGCACGTTTTACGCATAAAACAGCTACACAAGGTATTCGGGCGTATGCGATTCCACAAATTAGCCGTAATTGGATAACTGACTGGGGCTTTATTAAAGCCAAAGCTAAATTAAATATGGCTCATTACACTCAATTAAAAGGGCTTTCTTATTTAGGCAATGGACAATTTAGTAGAGCGATTCCAGTATTGTCTTTAGATACAGGGCTTATTTTTGAACGGACTATTCCGTGGTTTAATACAAAACAAGGGGGGCAACAAACCGTAAAAAATACTTTAGAACCGCGTTTATACTTTGTATATGCCCCATTTAAAGACCAAACGGCAGTTCCTATATTTGATTCAGCATTAACCAGCTTTGGGTTGGAACAAATATTCTCTGACAATATATTTATAGGCCAAGATAGAATTTCTAACGCCGCCCATATTACGCCTGCATTCACTACACAATGGCTTAATCCTAATACAGGTTTAACTGTATTAAAAGCTACGGTAGGCCGCCGCTATTATTTTCAGCCACAGCGCGTCAATTTACAAGGGGTATCCACACACTCTAATACTACTGATGATACAACTACTTCATCAGATTGGTTATTTGCAGCCACAGGCCAACTATTTGATTCGCTTCATATAGATACAGCGTTACAGTACGATCAAAGTCGGCGTGAGATTGTAAACAGTAGCTATACTATGCGTTATACCCCTGCTATTCATCAGGTGTTCAGCCTCTCAAAACGGTTTACTAAAGACACAAAAAATGCGATTGATTTATCGGGGCAATGGCGTTTTGCCAGCAACCATGCGTTTTTGGGTAAACTAGGTTATTCGTTAGGTATGCCTAGTGAAAAGCTAGACAGAAAAGTGACTGAATCTTTATTGGGTTATGAGTATGATGCAGGCTGTTGGTTATTTAGAGTCGCGGCAAAACGTTATATTAATACCACTAATGTACGCGCGACTTCGTTTTCGTTTCAATTAGAACTGTCGGGGCTAACACAATCAAAATCAAACACCGTCAATATGTTAGCCAACAGTATTCCTGGCTACATCCCATTTAAAGCAAAACCTACTTGGACGTATGATGCTTTTCGTACCTTTGAATAAAATATTATTGTATTAGTATCTGTATTATTATCTGTATTATTATCTGTATTACTTATATCACCCATATTACTTATATCACCTACACTATTTTTATATTATTTATACCTAAACCTAAATTAATTTATTAAGACTTTAACCATTATGATTATTTGCAACACTCACTGTATTCAGTTTACCAAAATAACTAATATGACTAATATGACTAATATAGCTAAAAACACTAAAAAATTAGCTTATGTAATATTGTTATATACCAGTACCTTTTTAATAAACCCTGCTCAAGCACAAACAGAATTTTTAAACACTAACCCATCTGTTGCAAAAATTGCAGTCATTGTGAATAAGCAAGCCATCTCTACCCTTGATATTACTCAACGTGTTGATATTTTAAAGCAACAATTAGCCGAAACTGATAAAACACCACCCAGTGATTTTGAACTAAAAACTGCAGTTACTGAACGACTTATTTACGAAAGCTTAATGCTACAAGCGGCACAAGCACAAAATCTTATGCCTAGTGATTTAGTCGTTAATCAAGCCATTATTAACAATGCGACTCAAGCAGGTTTAAGTAAAGATGCATTTCTGAAACAGGTGCTTGAGTCAGGTATGTCTGTAGAACAATACACCGAAGAACTAAAACGTGATATTGCGATAGGCGTAGTACGTGAGAAAAATGTCACTCAACAACTCAAAATATCTGAAGCTGAAATTGACCGCTTTATAAGTTCGCCAGAATCAGGCATTGCCATTGAATATACACCATTAGCTTTATTTGTTGCTAAACCTGATAATATTAATACCGAATCGACCTCATTAAATTTAATAAAAAAGCAAGTAGATACTTTATATCAAACCGCTTTAAAAACACAAAAAAACTCTGATTTTTTGGCTTTACAACCTAATTTACCTAAAGATAGTACCCATAAAAATGAATTAGGCACTAGCACTTTAGATAAATTTCCTAATTTGTTTGCTCAAGTATTAAAAACTATGAATGTCGGTGATACCAGCGACATACTTGAGAGTTCAGCAGGCTTCTTTATTTTACGTTTAAAAAATAAACAAACAGCTTTGCCTAAAGTTGCTCAAACGTCAGTTCGCCATATACTAATGACTGTACCTGACTTTAAAGCTGAAACTACCGTACGCAACACCATTAGCGATATACACAATAAATTAATATTAAACCCAGATTTATTTGCTGACCTTGCTAAAACAGTCAGTGAAGATGGCTCGGCAATTAAAGGCGGTGATTTAGGTTGGGTATTTCCACGTGATTTAGTCCCCGAGTTTGAGCGCGTGATGGATTCTTTAAAACCTGGTGAAATTGCACTGCCGCTGCGTAGTCAATTTGGCTGGCACATCATACAAGTGTTGGATAGAAAAACAGTAGAAATACCTTTAGTGCGTTTACGTAATCAAGCCCGTAGTATTTTAAGTGAACAAAAACAACAGCAAGCTTTAACTGACTGGTTAGAACAGCTTAAAGCACAAGCGTATATTGAGTATAAAATACTAGACTTAGAATCAAAGACTATTCAAAATAATACGACAAATTCTGTTGTTACTCCATGAAAGTATCTTCACTAAAACCTTTATATTTAACAACAGGTGAACCCGCAGGCATTGGGCCTGATATTGCATTAGCAGCCTATCAACAGTGGGCCATACACGATAGACCAATTGTACTAGTCGGTGATAAAAACTTATTAAAAGACCGTGCAGCTGTTTTAAACTTGCCAATGCCACCTGCCGAAGCCATTTACCATGTCTGTGTGGCACAAACCGTTATTGCAGGGCAGCTTAATCCCACTAATGCACCGTATGTTTTAAGTACTTTGGATGCGGCCCTTGCTGCCATTGACGCAGGCGTTGCTGCTGGAATGGTCACTGCCCCAGTCCATAAAGCAATCATTAATCAAGCGGGGATTCATTTTACGGGACACACTGAATATTTAGCCCAAGCCTGTTGTGTTGATGATGTGGTTATGTTATTGGCTGATAGACAAGTTGGCGGGTTAAAAGTGGCATTAGCTACCACTCATATTCCGCTATCACACGTATCCGCTGCCATTACTCAAGACAGCCTAACGCGTATATTAAATATTATTCACGGTGATTTTAAGCGTTATTTTGGTAAACCACGGCCTAATATTTGGGTAACAGGCTTAAACCCACACGCAGGCGAAGGCGGTCATTTAGGATATGAAGAAATTGATACGATTGAACCCGCTATTGTTGCTGCACAAGCCCGTGGGTTATGGGTAACAGGGCCCTATCCTGCTGATACAGTGTTTTGTCATCGCGATATTGCAGCAGCCGATGTAGTGTTGGCTATGTTTCACGACCAAGGCTTGCCTGTATTAAAACGCACCAGCTTTGGACATGCGGTTAATATCACTTTGGGTTTACCTATTATTCGTACTTCAGTAGACCACGGGACAGCTTTGTCGTTGGCGGGTACTGGAGCAGCTGATATGGGTAGTTTATTAGCGGCTATAGAATGTGCGCATCAGATGGCAAATTCGGTAACTTTTTCATCTAATATTATGGCTTAAAGCCCGAAGGTATTGACTATGGATCACACTGCACGTAAACGCTTTGGACAGAATTTTTTACAAGACCGTTTGGTTATTGACCGTATTGTCAGTGATATTGCCCCGCAAGCTGGCGAACGTATTGCCGAAATAGGCCCTGGTTTAGGCGCACTCACACTGCCTTTATTGGCTTATAAACCTGATTTGCATATTATAGAAATTGACCGCGACTTAGCCGCTTATTGGCGAGCAAAACAGTTAAGCCATTTAACTGTCATAGAGATGGACGCATTGCGATTTGATTTTGCCCATCTAGCCAGTACTATAGAATCTGATAAAAAGTTACGGG
>JAYWHD010000093.1:0-23521 GCA_043777895.1 Betaproteobacteria bacterium
CTGGAACTTTAGTAGTTGGTAATATTGGTAAAACAGCACAAGGATACACTAACCGCCTTGAAACACCTTTTGTTTCAAATATATCTTCGTTTAATTCACCAGTAACATTGGATAGATTATCAAAGAAAAAAACTCAACTGCCTAAAGCTTCTTATAAGCCGTGGATGTATGATAAGCGTCACTTAGTCCCTTTTGGGGAACATATTCCATTGGGGTTTCGTTGGTTTGTTAATATGATGTCTATTCCTTTAGCAAGTTTAGTCATAGGTGATGTAAAGCCTCCTCACTTAGAAGTAAATGGTTTAAGTATTGCTGCTAATATTTGTTATGAAGAAATTTTTGCCCACGAATGGAGAAAACGAGCCGCTAAAGCCAATGTATTACTAAATGCCAGTAATTTTGGTTGGTATGGCGACAGTTCTGTATTTAATCAACATATTAATATCGCCCGAATGCGAGCTTTAGAATTTCAAAAGCCTTATTTGAGTGCTACTAATAATGGTGCAACCTTATTCGCTAATTCTGAAGGTCAAGTCACTGTCGCAGCACTTAATACGGCTATGGTACTTAGTGGTACAGTTCAAGGAATGTCGGGTGTGACCCCTTATGCTATTTGGGGTGATTGGGGTATTGTTGCGTTAATGTTTAGTTTGCTAATTTTAGTGTTTTTTACTAGCAGACGCTAATATTTTTTTTGTATCAATTCAGTTTTAAATACCTTTACTTGTTTTTTATTTTTAACAGTCTTTTAACAGTCTTTTTAATAGTCTTTTAAAAATCTCTATAATCGCTATTAATCAACCCCTTTAAAAATAAAAAATAAAAAATAAAAAATAATTTTTTAAATAACATTTAAAGAGGTTTTACTAAAGCACAGTAAATAAAAAGAAACTTATTATGACTACACTGTTATATCCTTTGCATGAATTGCAACGTAATGCTTTAAAACCAATAGCCGCTTGGTCGCAAGTTATCGCGAATGCTTTGACACACAAGCTAAATCCTTGGGCAGACTATGCAGTTAATCGCCGTGTGGCTGCTGCTTATGGTTTATTAAATCGCTTGGGTAAAGATTATGAAAAACCCGCTTGGCATTTAGACGAGACAACACTGCCTGATACTGGTGAAGTTGTTAAGGTTAGAATTGATACTGTTCTAGATAAATCATTTTGTAAATTATTACATTTTCGCAAAGTATTGTCTAATCCTTT
Organism: Betaproteobacteria bacterium; assembly: GCA_043777895.1. Taxonomy (GTDB): domain Bacteria; phylum Pseudomonadota; class Gammaproteobacteria; order Burkholderiales; family Burkholderiaceae_C; genus JBDLSY01. The sequence goes on from JAYWHD010000093.1 coordinate 1,212, forward strand.
AGAAACAATACAACCGACCTTGCTATTGGTTGCACCTTTATCAGGACACCACTCAACATTATTACGGGACACCGTTAAGTCATTGATTGGTATGCATGAGGTCTATGTGACTGACTGGGTAGATGCTAAAATGATACCTGTTTCTGAAGGGGTATTTCACTTAGATGATTATGTAGCGTATGTTATGGAGTTTATCCGACATTTACACAATCAACCTAATAATGGTAAGCCTTCTAGTGGTGTGCATGTTGTTTCAGTCTGTCAGCCTACTGTTCCTGTGATGGCCGCCGTTAGTTTATTGTCTACTTTAAACGACCCTGCCGTACCGCGTACAATGATTTTGATGGGAGGGCCGATTGATCCGCGTGCTAATCCAACCACAGTTAATAACTTAGCCACTAGAAAATCTTTAAGTTGGTTTGAAAAAAATGTCATTCACGCTGTACCTAGTAATTACTTAGGGCATGGGCGTTTGGTATACCCTGGGTTTTTACAACATACTGGTTTTGTTGCTATGAATCCTGATAAACACTTAAAATCGCACTGGGATTACTTTATGGATTTAATCCAAGGTGATGAACATGATGCTGATGCTCACCGTATCTTTTATGATGAATACAATGCCGTACTAGACTTAGACGCTGACTATTACCTAGATACCATCAAAACTGTATTTCAAGAACACCGCTTACCCAGAGGTATTTGGGATGTTACAGTTGATGGACAGACTATGCGTGTAAACCCTGCCGATATTAAAAATGTAGCTTTATTTACCATAGAAGGTGAACTAGACGATATATCAGGCAGTGGACAAACGCAAGCTGCACAAGGTTTGTGTACCAATATTGCTGATGAAAATCGGCAACATTTCACTGCACCGCAATGTGGTCACTACGGTATTTTTAGTGGGAAACGTTGGCGCGAGGTGATTAGTCCTAAAATTATTGCTTTTATTCAAGTACGCCATATTAATGTCAAAGAAAATGTTAAAGAAAACGTCAAAGAAAGTATAAAACATAATACGAAAAAAACAGTTAATTCAAAAAAGATGTTGTAGCTTACTTAACAGACACCGATTAAATAATACTTAACTATTTATTATGAATTTATAAATTTATGAATGCTAATGATAACCAAGAGAATATTAATGTAACGACCTCTAATATTATTAGGGCTACTAATAATAGTACTGACAAAAATATTGGCTTTAAAGATGGTTTTAATGGCAATGTAGACAGTGTTAATATTAGTAATCAAGAGCATTTATCACATTTTTCGTTCAAAGAGTATGATGTTCCAAGCTCAACTGATATTGTAGGCGTCAATTTTAATCCAGACCATTCTGCGGACAATCATAGACCTTTATCTACTCATGGTGACACAGTTACTCAGCGCGTCAAGGCTTTATTACAATACTTTGCAGTTATTCATACAATGAGAGAGGCGAATAATTTTAGGCAGCAGGCTCAACCTGTATTGTATGAATTAAACAATTTTATTAGCAACCAAATTGAACAAATCAAAAAGTACCGTACGAACTTAGAGTTTGAAACCAATCAGCGTATAGCCCAAGGTTTTTTAACCCGTTTTTTTAAAACACAACAAGAAAAACAATTAATAATAGAGTTAGAGAAATCTAAAAAGTACCTTAAGCATTATCAAAAACTAATCACTGGACTGTTAAGTACTATCAAAAAGTATCCCATCAATGAGATGGAAAAACGGCAGCTAATTAATGATCTTAATTTAGATATTAAGGAGCTTCTTTTACAAAAAAAAGAATCAAGTTTTGAATTTCGTCGTTTACAAGCAAAGTTACAAGATGAAGCGAATACCCCTTCACCTAACCCTGATAAACGTGCAGAACCTGAACTGCGTACTAAAAAAAATAATGAGTCTGCAACGGCTTCAGGCAAGTCTGCTGTTGTAGAAAATCCTAGTAAAAGTGAATTTAATGTATTTTCTTTTAGTAATGATGGTAGCGGTAAAAGCAGTAACGGCTTATTTGATTTTAATGACGGTGGTATTTTTTCTTTAGATGATTTAGACAGGGTCATTGATAATCTTTTCTCATCAAATAAGCCAAAAAGCTCAAATACTATTCAAGAACAAACTAAATCAAGAACATTAACTTCGAAACAATTGTCAAACACTGCAACTACCATCAGTGCGAGTCAAAAAGAAGACAAAGACATTGAAATAGACGAGAAAATAATCACACTTGAAAGAAATATTATCTTTTTAGAGCGTTTTAAATAGTCTTTAAATAATCTTTGGTAATGCAAAGATTATAAGGATTACAAAGATTACAAAGATTACAAAAAACACAAAGAAAAAATATAAACACATTGCACTATTGACATTCAGATTACAGTTTTGGTACGGATAATTTCATTTATCCACTCCTTAGGTGCGAGTGGAAAATCTAAACGTTGCCTAGATTCATAATAACTTTGGGCGACAGACTTAGCTAAATTACGCACACGTGCCATATACGCAGCCCGTTCAGTAACGCTAATTGCACCACGGGCATCTAATAAATTAAATGTATGCGCTGCTTTGAGTACTTGTTCATAACTTGGTAGTGCAAGTTTTTGAGTGATTAAATATTTTGCCTGTTTTTCGTGGGCATCAAATGCGGTAAACAAAAAATGAGTATCACTGTGTTCAAAATTATAGGCACTCTGCTCTTGTTCGTTTTGCAAATATACAGCACCATAACTTAGGTTATCAGTCCAACGCAAATTGTACACATTGTCTACGCCTTGTAAATACATTGCTAACCGTTCAAGCCCATAAGTAATCTCTCCTGTAATTGGCTTACAGTTGATACCGCCTACTTGCTGAAAATAAGTAAATTGTGTGACTTCCATACCGTTTAGCCACACTTCCCAGCCTAAACCCCAAGCGCCTAAAGTAGGGTTTTCCCAATCATCTTCTACGAAGCGGATATCATTTTTTTGTAAATCAAACCCCAGTGCTTTTAGACTACCAAGATATAGCTCTAAAATATTTTCAGGGGCTGGTTTTAATACCACTTGATATTGATAATAATGTTGTAATCTATTAGGATTCTCACCATAACGGCCATCTTTGGGTCGGCGGCTAGGTTGTACATACGCTGATTTCCATGGTTCAGGTCCTAATGCACGCAAAAAGGTAGCCGTATGACTAGTCCCAGCACCTACTTCCATATCAATAGGTTGTAGTAAAGCACACCCTTGTTTTGCCCAATACTGTTGTAGAGTTAAAATAATATCTTGAAAGCTCAAGCTCTCTTGTGAAGAAATAGTAGGTAATTGGGTCATATATAAAGTGTATAGACTGTGCAAAAGTGATATTATTTAAAAATAATTATTAAAAATAGCTTACTGATCTGATATTCTGATATTCTGATATTTTAGTATTATTGTAATGCTAATATAAATTATGAAATAACTTACAAAGTTTAAATAACTTAAATAACTTAAATAACTATAAAAATCACTTTAAATTATTTAAAAACACTACAATATTATAAATATAACAAAATAATAAAAAACCGCAACCACCGTAACTGTGAATGCGGTATTTTTTTGTAGGCTATTTTTATGTACACTTTTTAACGATATTAACTTACTTACTGTTTATCTATTATTTACTTACTGTTATTTATTGTTTTAATCATTATTAAGCCAGGCTGTCATACTATCTAAAATAAGGAATTATCATGACTATATCCACTTCTAATATATCTATGTTACAACTTGCTCTAGGTATTCATCAGCGTGAAGCTGCTGTTTTAGTATTAGCCGATGGCAGTTTTTTTCCAGGATATAGAATAGGTGTAGCCGGTTATAGTGTGGGTGAAGTTGTATTTAATACGGCTATGACTGGTTACCAAGAAATTATGACTGACCCAAGTTACACTAAACAAATGGTAACACTCACTTATGCCCATATCGGAAATACAGGTGTTAATGTACAGGACTGGGAATCTAAGGCGGTTTATGCCGCTGGTTTGATTGTACGTGATGTACCCAGTATTTATAGTAATTTTCGTAGCAACCAAAGTTTAGCTGATTACTTACAACAATATAATATTGTAGGTATTGCAGGTGTGGATACGCGTAAACTAACCCGTCATTTACGGCTTACAGGGGCGCAAAATGCTTGTATTTTGACAGGTACAGATACACAGTTAGCATTAAAATATGCACAAGAATTTTCAGGCTTAAACGGTTTGGATTTAGCAAAAGTAGTAACTACTCAAACCGTATATGAGTGGACTGCACGCCCTGATGCGGCCGAATGGATTTTAAAATCCAACGGGCAGGGTAATGGTTTTGGCGAATTACCTGAACTAAAGTATCACGTAGTCGCGTATGACTTTGGTGCAAAACACAATATTTTACGTATGATGGCTTCACGCGGTTGCAAAATTACAGTAGTCCCCGCACAAACCAGTGCTGCTGAAGTATTGGCTTTAAATCCTGATGGTGTGTTTTTAAGCAATGGCCCTGGCGACCCTGCACCATGTGAGTATGCTATTAACGCGACTAAAACTTTTTTAGCTAAGAAAATACCTGTATTCGGTATTTGTTTAGGGCATCAAATTTTAGCCTTAGCCAGTGGTGCTAAAACCTTAAAAATGCCATTTGGACACCATGGTGCAAATCACCCTGTAAAAGACTTGGATTCTGGGCGGGTCATGATTACCAGTCAAAATCATGGTTTTGCCGTTGATGGTAGTACTTTGCCAACCAATGTGCGTATCACACATATTTCCTTATTTGATAACAGTATTCAGGGTATTGAATTAACGGATACGCCTGCATTTGGTTTTCAAGGACACCCTGAAGCCAGCCCAGGACCGCATGATGTGGCTGAATTGTTTGACCGTTTTACAGCGATGATGGCGAAGTAAGCAATGAAGCCATTTTTAAAGTGGGCGGGTGGTAAATACAAAATCATTGACAAAATCAATGAGCATCTGCCACAAGGCAACCGTTTGATTGAACCGTTTGTGGGATCGGGCGCGGTTTTTATGAATACACATTACGATAATTATCTGTTGGGTGATAGTAATCTTGATTTAATCAATGTGTTTAAACACCTGCAAGAAAAAGGCAAGGTGTTTATTGACTATGCTAAGACTTTTTTTACAGTAGATAATAATCAAGAATTGGCTTTTTATGATTTTCGTAAGCAGTTTAATCAAACCGATGATATTACTTTAAAAGCAGCCTTGTTTATTTATTTAAACCGACATTGTTTTAATGGCTTATGTCGCTATAACGCCAAAGGTGGGTTTAATGTGCCGTTTGGGCGTTATGCCGCTCCTATGTTTCCAGAAAAAGAACTATTAGCTTTTTATGAAAAAAGTAAAAAAGTTCAATTTCAATGCACTTCGTTTGAAAATACGATGAATCAAGCGGTTGCTGGTGATGTGATTTATTGCGACCCGCCATACGCACCATTAACTACAACATCTAACTTTACGGCTTATACACAACAAGGATTTACTCAAAAAGATCAGGAGGTTTTGGGTGATTTAGCCCGTGATTTAGTTGGGCGGGGGGTTTATATTGTTATTTCTAATCATGACACTAAATTTACGCGAAGCATTTATAAAGAAGCAGCCATTAATACGTTTGATGTTCAAAGGTTTATTGCTAGTCAAGCCAGCAATCGTATTAAAGCCCCTGAATTGTTGGCAGTGTTTCAGTAGTTTTTATTAAAGGATTGCTATGATTGAAGGCGGCATTGGTGGTGCAAATACAGGAACAGGCTTGATATTTGAAGATAAAGTAGATTTTATCGCTTTGTTGAAAAATATTAAGGGTTATTCTGTTAAAGAAAGCTTAAAAACAGGGTTTGATATTTTTTACCAACAACAATTGATTGCAAGGTGTTTTAAAAAGCATAGTTTTTATTGTTTTTTAGAAGAGCAAGGCATTGATTGGAAGTTAATTGTTTCAAAAAGGTTACTGCCTGATGATGCTTTGTTGATAGGTAAAACTTTGTTTATTATTGAAGTGAAATATCAGCAAGTTGCTGGCAGTGTTGATGAAAAATTACAGACCTGTGATTTTAAAAGAAAACAATACTCAAAATTGGTGTTTAGTTTAGGCTTAAAAGTAGAGTATGTTTATATTTTAAGTGATTGGTTTAAAAAAGAGCCTAAATATAAAGACATGTTGGATTATATTCACAGTGTTAATTGTCATTATTCATTTAATGAATTACCTTTGGCGTGGCTTGGATTACCTAATGAATAACTATGAAATAACAATAAAAATAGCTTTTACTGATAAAGATACTATTGCAAATCTGATTAGAGATAATGGTATGTTGTTTACAGTATTATCAGATGTATTAGATATTGACTGTTCTCAAATAAAAGAGGTACAAGAGTATCATGAATAAAGCTGAAGCTATTAGAAAAGTATTATTAGATAATAATGGTGTTGCAAATTGGAAAATTTTATATTCTGAAATAGAACAGTATTATCCAAATATTAAAAAATCTTTAGATTGGCAAGCTGCTTTAAGAGGAATAGTATATAGAGAAATAAAAGTAAATAATATTCAAAAAATAGGCATAGGAATTTTTATTATTAATTCAAACTATAAAAAATTAAATACCTTAAAAGAAGATATAAATAATAATACTTTAGTTACAGAAAAAAATTATGAAGTACAAATTAGAGTTGGGCAAGATAAGTTTAAAAAAGAATTACTAAAAACAATGAGGCAGTGTCCTATCACTGGTATTAATTGTAAAGAGTTATTAATAGCTAGCCATATAAAACCTTGGTGTTTTTCAAATGATATGGAAAGATTAGATATATACAATGGATTTATTTTTTCTCCTAATATTGATAAGTTATTTGATAGAGGATTTATAACTTTTGATAAAAATAAACAAATTGTACTTTCAAATAAAATATCTAAATATAATTTGAATTGCTTGGGTATTGAAAATAAAATTTATCCTAATTTGCCTATTGAGCATAGAGAACAATATATGGAGTTTCATAGAAATAAGATTTTCATAGATTATTAATCTAGTCTTTGTACTTCAAAATGAGATTTTTTATTACGTTAAACTGCTGATTTTATTGGGTTAATAAAAATTTAAAACTGCAAAATAAAATGCAAAACCTATATTAGAAAAATATCTATGACAACTAATACCCATAAAAAAGAAGATAACCAATTAATTACCATTGAAGGTTTAAAAGGCGTGGGCAACGTTGAGTTAAACCTAATGCCAAACCAAAGGGTATATACCTTTATTGGTAGTAATGGCGTAGGGAAAACCAAGGTATTGGAGGCGTTGTTTCAGGGTGAATTTTTTATTAATAAAACTGTTCATGCTAGTTATATTAGTGAGGTTAATACTGATACAGGTAATCTATCAGTATCAAAAAAAATAACTTATCAAAATTTATATAGTGTTAATTTTGATAAAAAAAATCATTTTGGTACTTTGTTTAACCCTCATAATAATTTTATACTTCACGAACCTGTTGGTCTAGAATTAAAAACTGGTGCTTGCGTTTTTTTGGGAGCAAAGCAGCGTAGTGATATTGATAATAAAGAACTTAAATCCTTACCCCAGTTAGGTATTTTTTCTGAAAGACGAAAAAATTACTTTGAATATATTATTAACAAAATGAAAAATGATTTTCATTCATTGGGTATGTCTGAAGATATTAAATTATGGTTTGTTTTAAGGTATATGTCTTCAGTTTTAACAAAATCTGATAACCGTAGATTTGAAATAGACAATGTATTAAAAATATTAAATAAAATTGATGAAAAGTATGATGCGGAATTTATAGATGTTGATGGAGACTTTAATTTATTTTTAAAAAATTCTGGTAATAAAATTACATTAAATCATTTAAGTTCAGGTTTTGCTTCATTATTAAGAATCATACAAGGTATTATCTCGGGTTATGCTAACTTTACCAATGAAACCAATTTAACCGATGTTCCGGGTATAGTTTTTATTGATGAGATTGAAAGCCATTTACATTTAGAATGGCAGGTAAAAATAATACCTTTATTAAAAGATATATTCCCAAATACTACGTTTTATATTGCCACACATTCGCCTTTGGTATTAACGCAATTGCAACAAGGCGAAGCCTATAAATTGGTGCGTGGTGATGATGGCGTGGTGAGAAGTGAGTTGATTAAAAATCCTAGTAAAAAACTATTTGATGATGTTTTAGATGATGCGTTTAGTATTAATTTGAATCATTTAAAAATTCAAGCTATTAAAAATAATATTAAAAATAATATTAAAAATGTACCTAAAAAGAAATTATTAGATTTTTTAAATGAAATAGAACAAGAGGACAAAAACAACAATATTGATGCGAAGGACTTAATAGAATGACTGATCTAAGCATCAAAGAAAAAAGTAAAAAAGAGCGCTATGTCTTTTTAGACACTAATATTTTGATATTGGCAATAGATTCAAATCATAAAACCAATATTGATGCTCCTCAAAAGAAAAGAATAAAACGAGCAAATAAAATTTTAAAGGCTTGCGTTAAAACTAAACATATAAATTTAGTAATTAATTTTTTAACAATGTTTGAAATGTTACGTTTAACGCATATTACAGAGGAGAGAATTAATAAAATTCTTGATATATTACAAGATACAGAATCTTTTTCTATATGGAATATTACATCAGAAGATGCGTTATTGGCTTCAGAATTACTTAGAGAAATTAATTTAAATAAAGATATTAAGAAAGATTATGATATTGAGCCACTATATTTAAATATTTTAACTCTATTAGGTTTGAATAAAGATATTTATGCAATAGATATGAAAGAAGATTCAACGATTACGCTTAAATCAAGTGATAAAAGAAAAATTGCAACGAATATTAGTACGATTAAAAATATTAATGAAAATTTTGTGATTGACGTATTTCATTTTGCTTTTTGTAAAAATAATAAACTTGAATATAAAACAGATAATACAAAAGATTTTGAAAATATCAATATAGCTTATACAAAATACTTGAGTAAAAAATAACTAATAACATATAAATACTTACGGAAACACTATGCCAAAACGTACCGACCTTAAATCCATTCTTATTATTGGCGCAGGCCCTATTGTGATTGGGCAAGCCTGTGAATTTGATTATTCTGGCGCACAAGCCTGTAAAGCCCTTCGCCAAGAAGGCTATAAAGTCATTTTAGTCAATAGCAATCCTGCTACGATTATGACCGACCCCGAAACCGCCGATGTAACGTACATTGAACCCATTACGTGGCAAGTCGTTGAAAAAATTATTGCTAAAGAGCGGCCCGATGCCGTATTACCCACTATGGGTGGGCAAACCGCTTTAAATTGTGCTTTAGACTTAGATAAATATGGCGTACTAGCTAAATATAATTGCGAGTTAATCGGTGCAAAAGCCGAAGCCATTGACAAAGCAGAAGATCGTCTAAAGTTTAAAGATGCAATGACCAAAATTGGTTTGGAATCAGCAAAATCAGGTATTGCCCATACTATGACAGAAGCTTTGGAAGTGCAAAAACGCATTGCTCAACAAGTAGGCAGTGCGGGCTTTCCAACGGTAATTCGTCCTAGCTTTACTTTAGGCGGTAGCGGTGGCGGTATTGCGTACAATGCTGAAGAATTTGAAACTATCTGTAAGCGTGGTTTAGATTTATCACCCACCAAAGAGCTATTAATTGAAGAAAGTCTGATTGGCTGGAAAGAATACGAGATGGAAGTCGTGCGTGATAGTGCTGATAACTGCATCATCGTCTGTTCTATTGAAAATTTAGACCCAATGGGCGTACATACGGGTGATAGTATTACTGTTGCACCTGCTCAAACTTTGACCGATCGTGAATATCAAATTATGCGTAACGCCAGTATTGCGATTTTGCGTGAAATTGGCGTAGATACGGGCGGTAGCAATGTACAGTTTGCTGTTAATCCAAAAAATGGCCGCTTGATTGTGATTGAAATGAATCCACGTGTAAGCCGTTCATCAGCTTTAGCGTCAAAAGCAACTGGGTTTCCTATTGCAAAAATTGCCGCAAAATTAGCAGTTGGGTTTACCTTAGATGAACTCAAAAATGATATTACAGGCGGTAAAACGCCTGCTAGCTTTGAGCCGAGTATTGACTATGTGGTAACCAAGATTCCACGGTTTGCCTTTGAAAAATTCCCTTTGGCCGATAGCCGCTTAACGACACAAATGAAAAGTGTCGGTGAAGTGATGGCAATGGGTTCAACGTTTCAAGAGTCCTTTCAAAAGGCTTTACGGGGTTTGGAAGTGGGCGTTGATGGTATGAACCAAAAAACTCAAGATTTAGAAGTCTTAGAAAAAGAGTTAGGTGAGCCTGGCCCTGAACGTATTTGGTATGTAGGGGATGCTTTTGCACAAGGTTTAACCGTTGAACGTGTGCATCAAATTACCCACATTGACCCTTGGTTTTTAACGCAAATTAAACAAATCATTGATATTGAGCTGGGTTTAGAACACATTAACTTGACTGATATTGATGGCGTAACTCTATTAACTTTAAAACAAAAAGGTTTTGCTGACCGCCGCTTAGCCCATTTGCTTAAAACAGATGAGAAAACGATTCGTGAACGCCGCCATGCCTTAGGTGTGCGTCCTGCTTATAAACGTGTTGATACCTGTGCGGGTGAGTTTGCTACAGATACGGCTTATTTATATTCAAGTTATCAAGGTTATTATGATGTACAGGCGGGCAAAGCCGAAACTGATTGCGAAGCCTTGCCAACGGCTAAGAAAAAAATTATGGTATTAGGCGGTGGGCCTAATAGAATTGGACAAGGCATTGAGTTTGATTATTGTTGTGTCCATGCGGCACTGGCTTTGCGTGAAGATGGTTATGAAACCATTATGGTCAACTGTAATCCTGAAACTGTTTCAACTGATTATGACACCAGCGACCGTTTGTATTTTGAAAGCTTAACACTGGAAGATGTATTAGAAATTGTTGCATTAGAAAAGCCTATCGGTGTGATTGTGCAGTACGGTGGACAAACCCCTTTAAAGCTAGCTTTAGGTTTAGAAGCGAATGGTGTACCGATTATTGGAACATCACCCAATTCAATTGATTTGGCCGAAGACCGTGAACGCTTTTCTGATTTATTACGTACTTTAGGTTTAAAGCAACCGCCCAATGCAACCGCTCGTACAGAGGCTGAAGCCTTAGAAAAAGCGACTTTATTAGGCTATCCCTTAGTCGTGCGTCCAAGTTATGTCTTAGGCGGACGGGCGATGGAAATTGTTCATGAAGCCCGTGATTTAGAACGTTATATGCGAGAAGCTGTTAAAGTCAGCCATGATAGCCCAGTGTTATTAGACCGTTTTCTCAATGATGCGGTAGAGGTAGACGTAGACGCTATTCGTGATACTGATGGAACAGTGTTTATTGGTGGCGTTATGGAGCATATTGAGCAAGCCGGTGTTCATAGCGGTGATTCGGCTTGTAGTTTACCGCCCTATAGTTTAAGTACGGCCACAGTAGAGCATATTAAACATCAAACCCGTCAAATGGCTGGGGCATTAAATGTAGTCGGTTTAATGAACGTACAGTTTGCGATTCAAAGTATAAACATTGATGGCGTGATGACCGATGTTATTTATGTTTTAGAAGTAAATCCACGTGCCAGCCGTACTGTACCCTATGTCAGTAAAGCGACAGGCTTGCAATTGGCTAAAATTGCTGCACGGTGTATGGCTGGGCAAACTTTAACTGCTCAAGGAATAACTGCTGAAGTTACACCCAGTTATTTTAGTGTTAAAGAAGCCGTATTTCCATTTAATAAATTCCCTGGTGTAGACCCTATCTTAGGCCCAGAAATGAAGTCTACTGGTGAGGTAATGGGTGTGGGCAAAACGTTTGGAGAGGCTTTTATTAAAAGTCAATTGGGGGCGGGTATTAAATTACCTCAACCCAATGATGGGGCAGTCTTTATTAGTGTTAAAAATCAAGATAAATTACGGATGATTCCGATTGCTAAAGCACTGGAGTCAATTGGATTTAAATTATTAGCAACCCGTGGTACAGCCGTTAGTTTGCAAGCGGCAGGTATAGCCGTTACTGCGGTAAATAAAGTGACTGAAGGTCGGCCGCATATCGTTGATAGCATTAAAAATGGTGAGATTGCACTGGTGTTGAACACCGTAGATGAAAAACGTAACGCAATTGCGGACAGTAAATTGATTCGTACCAGTGCATTGGCTGCCCGTGTAGTCACTTATACCACCTTATTTGGTGCTGAAGCGGCCGTAGCAGGTATGCAGTACCGTGATGATATGCAAGTATATTCATTACAAGATTTACATATACAGCTAAAAAATGAGTCAGTTGTATGTATTACCCAACTTAAAAAAGGAGTTTAAAATGCCAGTACCCATGACAGTTAAAGGTGAAGCATTGCTTCGGGCTGAATTACAGCGATTAAAAACAATTGAGCGTCCAACAATTATTCAAGCGATTGCTGAAGCACGCGCACAAGGTGATATTTCTGAAAATGCAGAATATGATTCAGCAAAAGAAAAACAAGGATTCATTGAGGGACGTATTCAAGATTTAGATGGAAAGCTTTCTAATGCCCAGATTATTGACCCTAAAGAAATTGGCGGTGATGGCAAAGTTGTATTTGGGGCTACGGTACAGGTTGAAGACTTAAATAGCTGTGTAAAAAGTACTTATACGATTGTCGGAGAAGACCAAGCTGATTTTAAGCAAGGGTTGTTGTCTTATTTATCACCGATTGCCCGTGCATTAATGACTAAATTTGAAGGTGATGTTGTTAATGTGGCAACGCCCAATGGCAATAAAGAATTAGAAATTTTAAGCGTAGTGTATTGATTTAATACAGTAAAAAAAGCCTGTTTAAATTTTAGATTACTTAAGACTTAGGTAATAAAATAAGCAGGCTTTTTATTCTTTTTGTTGTAAATGAGTTAATTGATTAAACAGTTAATTTTAAATTAATGACTGGCTAATTGCTTTTTAGGAATATGTGCTTCCTTTTTATGCTTGACTGGTAGTTTAGCTAAAGCCGAAGGCGGAATATAGCTGCCATTGTCTTTGAATAACACAAAAGTTTTGCCAATAATTTGTACAGGATGACAGTCCAATGCCTCACATAATTGAGTATGTGCCGCTATGCGGGTTTCTCTATCATCAGATAATATTTTAATTTTAATGAGCTGATGGGTGTCTAAAGCCCGTTGTGTTTCGGCAATAACAGCAGGTGTAACACCATTATTACCAATCATCACTGTTGGTTTTAATGCGTGGGCAGCCCCTCGTAGTACAACTCGCTCGGTGGGTGTTAAGGGCGTATCATTTTTAGGAATTGGCATATCTTTCTTTCAGTAATAAAAATTATAAATATAAGTAGTGATAGGTCATATTATATTACTTACTCATTTACAATTATTAAGCAAAAATTAATGGTTATTAAGTAATAATCATTAATTATGCATTTTTATATATTTTTTCATATTATTCACTTTATATTATTCACTCTACATTATTCACTCTACATTATTCAAATTATATTATTTACTCTATATTATTCACTTTATATTATTCATTTTTAAAACTAAACAATGCCTGTATCTATTAAAAAACACCGCGCTAGTCAAGCTTGGATTGCCCGCCATATCAATGACCCTTTTGTTAAACAGGCTCAACAAAAAGGATATCGTGCGCGTTCTGCCTTTAAATTTATAGAGTTAGATGATAAGTTTAAATTATTAAAATTAGGGCAAAAAATAATTGATTTAGGGGCTGCACCTGGTTCTTGGTCTCAAGTTACGAGTGAACGCACACGTATTGACGGTATACAGCGTTGCCCTATATTGGCCTTAGATTTGCTGCCAATGGATTCTGTTGCTGGGGTTAATTTTATTCAGGGTGATTTTCGTGAAGATGAAGTGGTTGCACAAGTGGCTACTTGGTTAAACGGCAGTAAAGCATCGCTTGTAATGAGCGATATGTCGCCTAATTTAAGTGGTGTACCCAGTGCTGATGCAGCACGTATGGAACATTTACTAGAGTTATGCCTTGATTTTTCATTGAACTATTTAGCCAGTGACGGTGCGGTAGTGGTTAAGGCGTTTCACGGCAGCGGATACAGTCAAATGATTAAACGGTTTAAAGATGCGTTTGTAATGGTTGAACCCTATAAACCAAAGGCATCGCGCAATGAGAGTTCAGAGACGTATATCGTTGCACGGCGTTTAAAAAATATTTTGTAAATCAGTTTTAGGCTATTAGTAATTACTAATTACTAATTACTAATTAATCATTAATCATTAATCAATTAATCAATTAATTAGTAATATTCAATGTATTATTTTATCAATATTTAATTAAATTTTACTTAGCTGCTGGTTTTTCAATGGTGGCTTTTTCAGAAGCTTTTTTAATTGAGAGTAATTCAATCTCAAAATTTAAAGTTGAACCTGAAATAATTTTCCCCATAGCTTGATTGCCATAGGCAAGGTTAGATGGGCAAATTAAACGGGATTTTCCGCCGACTTTCATTTTTTGAACGCCTTCTGTCCAACATTTTATGACACCATTTAAAGGAAATTCAGCAGGCTCATTGCGAGAATAAGAACTGTCAAATTCAGTACCGTCAATTAAAGTACCACGGTAATGTACTTTAACGGTATCACTAGCTGTTGGCGATGCACCAGTGCCTTCTTTTAAAGACATAAACACTAATCCGCTGGGCATTTTTATGGCTCCTTTTTCCTTAGCTGCTTTGTCAATGAAAGACTTGCCAATAGTATTTTGTTTAGTACTCAAAGCAGCAGATCGTTGTTCAGCTAAAGCTTTTATTTTTTGATTGTAAATTGCTAAATCAACGGCAGGTTTAACTTTTTTAACGCCATCAGTTAAACCTTGTTTAACTAATTCTAGTTCAGCGGCAGACATTGCAAAAACAGAGGTATTAGTAGCAATATTATGTCCTAAAGCATAAAACACCTTGTGTTCTTCAGTCATTTTTACTGTTTGTGCTTGAGCAGATAAAGAAAATAAACTGTTTAAAGCAACGGCTGTAGCGGAAATTAAGTAGTGTTTCATAAATAAATAAAGTTAAGTTAAAAGTAAGGGTAGAAGTAAAATTAAAAAGTATAAATATAAAGCTAAAAAATAAAGCTAAAAAATAAAGCTAAAAACAATAAATATTAGATAATTAAACATTAAATAATCATAAACTATTTAAGTTTAAATATTTTAAACGACAGGGTTTTTTAATCTTATTATTTAATCGACTTAATGGCTAGTTGTGGAATAATATTAGCAATGTTAGCTACATTACTGACTATATTTTTTATTAATAAAGTCTCAAATTTAAAATGCCATAAAATGGTTGTTATGCCCAACAATTTTCATTGTATTATTGAAATTGTAGGGGCAAATCTATGTGTTCGCCCCAATTTAATTAAACACTAAAAGGACAAATAAATGGGTTTTTCCTCTATATAACCGCATTAATTACTCAACCAAATATTATCTTTTAATTGTTTTGTTAAGGTATCTAATGTTATAGCAAATTCATTTAGATGGGCAGCAGGCACAGGGTTTGAATCTACGGCAGTCCGTTGTAAGTGTTTCAAAATCAGTTTATTAAAAAAAAGAGACTAAAAAAGTAACCAGTTTATAAAACCTCTGTTGCAAATTCAGCTAAACGTGAACGTTCACCGCGTGCTAAAGTCACGTGTCCACCATGTGGCCAACCTTTAAAACGGTCAATGACATAGCCTAAACCTGACGAGTGTTCGGTCAAATAAGGCGTGTCAATTTGTGCTAAATTACCTAAGCATACAAATTTAGTGCCTGGTCCTGCACGGGTAATGAGTGTTTTCATTTGTTTGGGTGTCAAGTTTTGTGCTTCATCTATAATCACAAATTTATTTTGAAACGTTCGTCCACGCATAAACGCCATTGATTTGATTTTAATGCGGCTACGGACTAATTCAAGGCTGGCTTGTTGTCCCCATACGCCGCCAATAGCCCCTGTAGATGATTTTGCATTGCCTAATAAAACTTCTAAATTATCCTCAACAGCCCCCATCCAAGGTGCCATTTTTTCTTCTTCAGTACCCGGTAAAAAGCCAATATCATCACCGACACTGACGGTTGCACGTGTTAAAATAATATCGCTATAAATACGTTTATCTAATACCTGTGCCAAACCTGCTGCAAGGGCCAATAAAGTTTTGCCTGTGCCCGCTTGACCCAAAAGACTGACGCAATCAACTTCGGGATTAGTCAATAGATTTAATGCAGAATTTTGTTCTATATTGCGGGCTTGCACGCCCCAAACAGCATTTTTTGCTAAGGTAAAATCTCGTACTGCTTTCAGTATGACGTATTTACCTGTGGTGTCAATAACCCGCGCGCCTAGCTCAAAAATACCATCTGTGTCTATGGTATCTGACAATAATACAAAGCTATTAATGATTAAATTTGAACAAGCATTGCCTGTTAATTTAAGGTGCGTAATACCGTTTTCTTGCCATTGTTCTACTACAGTTAATTGTGCCTGTTGTGCTTTGCTCCAAGTACGGGTGTCTATCCAGCCCGTATGCAGGTTATCACTGTCTTGATTAATGTTGTCATTTAAATAATCTTGGGCATTTAAGCCTAGTACGGTCGCTTTAAGGCGAATATTAATATCCTTACTGACTAAAATAACTTGCTGTGGGGCTTTGGCTTTGGCTAAACGCTCAAGCTCACCTAAAATTAGGTGGTCAGGCACACCCGCAGCTAGCCCTTTGGGTACATTGCTATTGGCGATGTCGGTTTGAAAGTATAAATAGCCAGAAAAATCAGCGTTATCAGCGGCTCTTAAAGGCAGCCCTGTAGTAATATCACCATCAGTTTGTTTAATCAAGCGGTCTAAAGTTCGAGTGATTTGGCGTGCGTGCCGTGAAACTTCTGTCGTGCCTTTTTTATGGTTGTCTAACTCTTCTAAAACCATCATAGGTAAGAAAATATTGTTCTCATCAAAACGAAATAAACTACTGGGGTCGTGCAGTAGTACATTGGTATCTAACACGTATATTTTTTGGTCTGTTGAACGGGTTTTTTTCTTATTTTTTGATGGTTTTAGTGCGGTTTTTATAATTTTAGCTAAAGGTTTTTCTAATGGATTTGATGAAAGCAATGTTTGATTAATGTTGACTATCGTTGTACTGCTGTTTGTTAAATCAGTGGAGTCTTTTGATAAAAAAGGTAGTGTTATATGGGCAGCTGCAGAAGCGGTACTTGGTAAATAAGCAAGTTTATCGGCAGGCTTTTTGGGGGCTTTGGGTAATGGCATAATGATTGTATGTAATTTAAATGTGATTAAAATATAAAAATATTATTGTATAAATGTAGTCTATAAATAGACATCATAAGTATAAAAACAGTATAAAAACACTATAAAAATAATATAAAAATAATATAAAAAAATAAAAAAACCGTACTTGCATTAAATACGGTTTTTTTACTATATAGGTAATAAATAATAGCTAATAAATAACAGGTAATAGATAAATAACTTATATTCTTTTACCTAAATTTAATCCTACAAAATACGTATAAAATTTAAAACTTCAGCCGCATGACCGTCTACTTTAACGCCACGCCATTCACGTACTAAATCCCCCATTTTGTCAAAAACAAAAGTTGAGCGTTCTAAGCCCCGCACTTGCTTACCATACATCATTTTGTTACGCATTACATCAAAGGCAAAACACAACTCTTCTTGTGTATCGCTGATTAGATTAAATGGAATATTTAACTTAGTACGAAACGCTTGGTGTGAAACAAGCGTATCACGTGATACACCAATAATTACAGTATTAACTTTAATAAATTCGTCGTGATGTGATATAAAATCAAGCGTCTCACTGGTGCAACCTGGCGTATCATTTTTTGGATAAAAATAGATTACTAAATTATTGCCGCGAAATTGCTCTAAATTCAATAACTCACCTTCAATAGACTGAATAGCATTAGGGGTTTTTGGAGTAGATGAACCGATAAGTACTGGCATATAAGATTCTCAAAATAGCTAACATTGACAAAAATTGACAAAATAATATAATATTTTAACGTTTTTTATTATATTTTTCTTTTGTAAACAGGTTTTTATATGAATAAATACATTAAATAAATATAAATTAAACCTGACAATACAAGGAATTTTTGTTGGTTTTGGTATAATCCACAATTCACGCAGCAATTGTGAGCTGTCGCTCACGCCAACCGCTAAAATTTACTTACATAAACGACACATGAGCCAAAATAAGCCCCTTAAAAATCTACGCACTCAAACTAAGTCTGATGAAAAGACTAGCGTAACAAAGCTTAAAACGGAACACGTTGAAACACCATTATTCACTAAAACTTTAAAAGTTAAAAAAATCTCTAAAATAGTAGATGATTCCAATGAAATTGAAAAAATTAATAAAACTGACACAATTATTAAAGTTGCTAAAACCAGTAAAGTGGCTAAAATTGACGAGAAAAATATTACAACTGAACCCTTAAATATTTTAGAAGTAAAAATAAAAAAAGTAGCTAACAAAGTGGTCAATAAAGTAACTAAAAATGATGTTGTTAGCTTGCAAAAAATACCAAAAAATAAAATTAAATTACTTAAAAATACTGATTCCTCTGATAAGTCCTTAATAGCAGATAAAGCAGATAAAGTTTTAGTGTTGAATAAGGTAATGGCTGAAGATAAAGCAGTCGTTAGTAAAATAAAGATTAAAAAAGCTAAAAAAACCAGCATAGAAAACAAACAAGATGACAGCGACTTGCCAGTGAGTCCCGAGGCAAAAGAGTCAGTCATTGCTCCTCAAAATCAAGCCCCTAAGGTAATTATTAAGTCTAGAAAAATAAGCAAGGCAAATTTGCCTATTTTAACAAAATTACCTGTGCTGCCCGTCATTATTGAAACGCCGTTATCTGTAAACTCACCTGTTGTTGTCAAAAAGTTTAAACTAAAAAAACAATCCACTAACACAGTAAATACAATAGACAATAGAGTCATAGACAATACTGTTATAAACAGTAAAACTGATGAAACTGTACAAATAAGTCTTACTGAAGCAGCCCCTGCTAAAGTAATAAAAAGTCGTAGTAACCTTAAATTAAATTCAGTTGATAAATCAAGTGAAACATTAACAAAACCAACAAAAGTAACAAAAACAATAAAAGTAGCTAAAATTGTAAAAAATGCTGTAAATGAGGTTACAAACGAAGTTACACCTGATGAAGTAACAGAAAAATTAGTTAAAACTAATAAAGTAGTACCGCCAACAAAAGTAGTACCGCCAACAGAAATACCACCATCAGAACTTGAATCAGACAATGATTCACTTGATGCTGAAGCAGTCATGCCGAAAAAACGTGGGCGTAAGAAAAAAGTAGTCGCTGTTGATGAAATTTTAGATGCCGTACCTGATTCAGATGAACACGATGCCGATGTTATTGCCGCAGAAGCAGAACCTATTCTACCGAAAAAAAGTAAACGTCAGCGCGAAAAAGCATTGCTTAAAGAATTTGCCGAAAAGCACGCAGGTGCATCAGAAGATATAGAAACTAAACGTAATAAACTCAAAACTTTAATTAAGCTGGGTAAAGACCGTGGATTTTTAACCTACGGTGAAATTAATGACCATTTACCAAATAATATTATTGATTCAGACGCAATAGACCAAATCATTGGTACTTTCCACGATATGGGTATTGCGGTTTATGAAGTAGCCCCCGATGCTGAAACATTGTTAATGAATGACAATGCGATTATGATGACCAGCGACGACGACACAGAAGAACAAGCAGAAGCCGCTTTATCAACGGTAGACAGTGAGTTTGGACGTACTACTGACCCAGTGCGAATGTATATGCGTGAGATGGGGCAGGTATCACTTTTAACACGCGAAGATGAAATTGCTATTGCTAAACGAATTGAAGATGGATTAAAAAATCAGTTATTAGCTATTGCTGCCTGTCCTTTAACGATTAATGAGCTATTAAGTTTGGGGCGGTTGATTGCTGATAATACCATTGTAGTGACAACTGTTGTTGATGGTTTAGTTGATGTTGATGACGGTATAGCCGATTTTGACCCAGATGCATCAGGTGAATTTGCGGTAGCTGATGAAGATGAGGTAGGCTTATCAGCGAAGCAACTTAATGTGTTAAAAAACAATGCCTTAGAACGCTTTGCTAATATTCAGCATAGTTTTGACGCTTTGCAAGAAGCATACACTTTAGAAGGATATCGTGGTAAAGCGTATAATTTGGCTCAAGAACGTGTGAATACTCACTTATTGACGTTACGGTTTACCGCTAAAACTATTGAAAAGCTATGTGATTTATTGCGTAATCAAATTGAAACTGTGAGGGTGGTTGAACGTACAGTTTATGATATTTGTGTGCGTAAATGCGGCATGCTACACGAATATTTTATGCAACATTTTGTGGGTAACGAAATTAATTTACAGTGGTCAGAACAAGAAGCTAATGCTGGAAAACCTTATTCCGTACCCCTAAAACGAGCGTTAGCTAATGTACAAGAACTGCAAACTCGTTTACTTGAACTTCAAGTAGAGCAAGTTAAAGTGCCTGTAGATGACTTAAAAGATATTAATAAGCGTATGGCAATGGGTGAAGCCCAAGTTAGAAAAGCTAAGCGAGAAATGGTAGAAGCTAATCTACGTTTAGTGATTTCAATTGCTAAAAAGTACACTAATCGCGGTTTACAATTTTTAGATCTGATTCAAGAGGGCAATGTTGGCTTAATGAAAGCGGTAGATAAGTTTGAATACCGTCGCGGTTACAAATTTTCAACGTATGCAACGTGGTGGATTCGTCAAGCGATTACGCGAAGTATTGCGGATCAAGCACGTACCATTCGTATTCCTGTTCATATGATTGAAACGATTAACAAAATTAATCGAATTTCACGACAAATTTTGCAGGAGACAGGCTTAGAACCTGATGCCAGTACTTTAGCTGAAAAAATGGAAATTCCAGAAGATAAAATTAGAAAAATATTAAAAATAGCTAAAGAGCCTATCTCTATGGAGTCGCCTGTAGGCGATGATGATGATAGTCATTTAGGTGATTTTATTGAGGATACCAACAACTTGTCGCCTGCGGAAGCAGCTTTACAAGCGGGTATGCGTGATATTATGGAGGAAGTTTTAGAGTCTTTAACGCCACGCGAAGCCAAGGTATTAAGAATGCGCTTTGGTATTGAAATGGCGACTGACCATACTTTAGAAGAAGTGGGTAAGCAGTTTGATGTAACCCGTGAGCGTATCAGACAAATAGAAGCCAAGGCACTGCGTAAACTTCGTCATCCGAGCCGTTCTGAAAAATTGCGTAATTTTTTAGAAAATTTATAAAAAGTATCTACTTTTAGCAATACTTTTAATATTTTTAATAGCTTTAGTAGTTTTGAAAATATTTCATTGTATAAATAATGGTTTGAATCAGGATTTTTAAGCTTAAAGGATAAACTGGATTTTAAATTTTTTAATCCTTAAATTCTGAAAATCTTGATTTAGACTTTTAGTTTTAAAACTTAAAAATATATTTTAAATTAAGGTGTATGGGCTGTTCCGCTAATAATAGCACCTCCAATATTAGTACTAATATTTCCAGATACCGCACCTGAACTGTTTAGGTTTACGCCAATGTTGGTAAATGGCGTGAACGGAATAGCAATGCCAAAACCAATGGTTGAGCAGCCTGTTAAATGTACAACTAAGATAAATAGAATGAGCGTTTTTATTTTTTTCATAAGTAAATAAATAATAATAAATAATAAATAATAATAATAAATAATAAATAATAAATAATACTAAATAAGTAAATAATAACAAGTAAATAATAAACAAGAATTATTAAAAGTTAAATTACTGAAGATGATTAGATGAATTGTAATTTACAATTTACCTTCTTTTAATTGTTGTACTGCATTAAATACGTAGTCTGTTGTCGCTTCTTTGGCCGAAATAGAACATCCTACATTTAATGTTACACGGCTAAACATACCGCGTCTAAAGGGTTTTTTCATCGCAGTACCCGCCTCTATACGAGAAAAAAAGCTACCCCATAAGCCTTGTAAAGCCATAGGAATAACGGGCGGGTAAATGTTTTGAGTCGCTGCAATGTCAAGTATTGCACGCATACCGTGTTTAAATTCATTGAGTTTACCATCGGCAGTTAGTTTTCCTTCAGGGAAAATACCCACAATATCAC
>JAYWHD010000094.1:0-8442 GCA_043777895.1 Betaproteobacteria bacterium
AATAAAAAAACTATTCTTTTTTCAAAGCTGGGAATAAAATCACATCACGAATACTGGCACTGTCTGTTAATAGCATTGCTAAGCGGTCAATACCAATGCCACACCCCCCTGTGGGTGGCATACCATATTCTAAGGCACGAATATAGTCTGCATCATAAAACATAGCTTCATCATCACCTGCTTCTTTAGCACAAACTTGTGCCATAAACCGTTCTGCCTGAACTTCTGGGTCATTTAACTCGCTAAAACCATTAGCCAGTTCACGCCCAACTATAAACAATTCAAAACGTTCAGTAACGCCTTTACAGCTATCAGATTCACGGGCTAATGGCGATACTTCAACAGGATAATCAATGATAAAAGTAGGACTCCATAGTTTAGATTCGGCAGTCTCTTCAAATAAAGCCAGTTGTAATGCCCCTAATTTTGAGTGGATTAAGAGAGGTGAAGTAGGCTTAGTACCCAATCGTTTAAGTTCTTCACGAATAAAATTTACATCATTTAATTGTTCATCGTTATACATTTCAGGACAGTATTTATGAATTGCCCCTACCACTGTTAAGCGGTCAAACCTTGTACTTAAATCAAGCGGTTTACCTTGATAATTCAATTGTGTTGTACCGCATACTTTTAAAGCACAATGACGAATAACCATTTCAGTATAATCCATTAGCCATTGATAATTAGTATAGGCGGCATAGAACTCCATCATCGTAAATTCAGGGTTATGACGCGGGCTAACGCCTTCATTTCTAAAACTACGGTTAATCTCAAATACACGGTCAAAACCGCCCACGATTAAACGCTTTAAATAAAGTTCTGGGGCAATACGTAAGTAAACAGCTTGGTCTAAAGCATTGTGATGCGTAATAAAAGGACGTGCAGTTGCCCCACCTGGAATGGGGTGAAGCATAGGCGTTTCTACTTCTAAAAAAGCGTTCTCCACCATAAAATTACGTAAACTGGCTATCATTGCACTGCGGGCAATAAATGTTTTACGCGTGTCATCATTAATAATTAAATCCACATAACGTTGGCGATAACGTTGTTCTTGGTCAGCTAAACCGTGAAATTTATCAGGCAAAGGACGCAAAGATTTGCTTAGTAAACGCAGCGTTTTGCAGTGTACTGATAACTCACCTTTATTAGTTTTGAATAAAACACCTTCGCTCGCAATAATATCACCAATATCCCAATGTTTGAAATCATTATGAATAGCTTCACTCACGCCTTCGTTTTGGATATACAACTGAATAGTAGCACCGCTGCCATCTTTAATGGTTGCAAAGCTTGCCTTGCCCATAACTCGCTTTAACATCATACGCCCAGCTACTTTAACCGTTATTGCTTTTACTGCTAAAGTCGGCTTATCGTCAGCTTCATATTCTGTATGTAAACCCGCTGCATTATGGCTAGGAGTAAAGTCATTTGGATAAACAATGCCTTGCTTACGTAAGGCGGACAGTTTATTTTTTCGTTCAGTAATTAGATTATTATCATCAATACTGGCTACAGTAACATCAAGATTTTGGGACATAATAGACCTATTTTAATAGTGTAATACTGCAAATAATATATTTAATACCGTAATATATTTGATACCGTAATATATTTGATTTTAATATTTGATTTTAATAAGTATGTAAAAATATGTATATTTTTTAAACGCCTTGTTTTAAACTGGCGGCAATAAACTCGTCTAAGTGACCGTCTAATATTTTTTGTGTATTCGTTGCTTCAACGCCTGTACGCAAATCTTTAATACGGCTTTGATCTAGTACATAACTACGAATTTGATGCCCCCAACCCACATCAGTTTTGGTGTCTTCTAGTTTTTGCTGCTCTGCCATACGGATACGCATTTCGTGTTCATATAAGCGGCTTTTTAGCATTAACATTGCACTGGCACGGTTGTTGTGTTGGCTACGGTCATCTTGACATTGCACGACAATACCCGTGGGCATATGGGTCATTCGTACGGCTGAATCGGTTTTGTTAATATGCTGTCCGCCCGCTCCACTGGCACGAAAAGTATCTACACGAACATCGGCAGGATTAATATCAATGACGATACTATCATCAACTTCAGGGTAAACAAATACACTGGCAAAGCTGGTATGACGGCCGCCACTAGAATCAAATGGGCTTTTACGCACGAGGCGGTGGACACCTGTTTCTGTACGTAGAAATCCAAAAGCGTAGTCGCCTTCAATTTTAAGGGTGGTTGATTTAATACCCGCAACATCGCCTTGGGTTTCTTCCATTTGTTCAGCTTTAAAGCCTTTTTTCTCGGCATACCGTAGGTATTGCCGCAATAAAATACTGGCCCAATCGCATGCTTCTGTACCGCCTGCACCCGCTTGAATATCTAAAAAACAGTTAGCTGAATCCATTGGATTATTAAACATACGGCGAAATTCCATTAACTCAATGGCTATAGCAATGGTGTTAGTATCGTCAGCAATAGCAGCTAAAGTACCGTAATCCGTTTCTGCTTTTGCCATATCATACAGTTCAATATTATCAGTAATATTACTGACTGCACCGCCTAAAACATTGACAATTTGTTCTAAAGATTTTTTTTCTTTATTAAGTTCTAAGGCACGTTTAGGGTCATTCCAAACGGCGGGGTCTTCTAATGCGGCGTTTACTTCGGATAGACGGATTTTTTTATTGTCTAAGTCAAAGATACCCCCTGAGAGCATAGGCTCTCTGGCTTAAATCATGCAATTGGTAACCAATAGCGTTAATATGTTCTGCGTCCATAATATATTTTTTATTTTAGTGTGGTGTAATTTAGTTAAATAATAAATAATAAATAATAAATATTAATACAAGTAATCATTTAAGAATAACTTACATTATAAAATAGTTAAATTATGATGTAATAGTATTTACTGGTTTAATTAGTCATATTAATCAATCATATTAATTAATGCTATTAATTGCTTGTATGAGTAAATATGTTAGCAGTAAGCTTTGTAAAAAATTAATATTAAGTCTTCATAATATTTTTATATATTTATATTTTAAGGAATAAACACCATGGCAAGTTTAAACAAAGTAATGATTATTGGTAATTTGGGTAAAGACCCTGAAGTACGTTATACCGCTGATGGTATGGCAATTGCTAATTTTTCACTGGCAACGACTAACAGCTGGAAAGACAAAAATACAGGTGAAAAAAAAGAAGAAACTGAATGGCATCGGGTTGCTTTTTATGGCAAAATTGCTGAAGTTATCGGACAATATGCTAAAAAAGGCCGTCCTTTGTATGTAGAGGGCCGCTTAAAAACCCGTAAATGGACGGATAAAGACGGTGTGGAAAAATATACAACGGAAATTATTGGTGACCAAATGCAGTTGCTAGGCAGCCGTGAAGGTATGGGCGAACCTGACAATGGCCGCAATAGTGGGGCAGGACAGCCAGATGAAGCATATACCTCAAATTCTGCTGGGGCGGGTAATCGCGGGGCTGGGGCTTATGCTGCCAGTACACCACCACGCCGTGCTGCGCCAGCCAATAATATTATGGATGATGATGATATTCCGTTTTAAATAAACAAAATTTTTATACCCATTTTTATGGTACTATATTTTGAAAATATAGTTAAGAGTAGCATTGATTTTTATACCCTACAGTCGTTTTATCCAATCATCAACCAAGGAGATTATTATGCAAAATTTAAATAAACTACCAGTTTTAGCTGTCAAAAGTATATTGCTAAGTACATTTTTGCTAGGCACATGTATGGCTTACAATACACCCATTGAAACTGAAAACACTTGTTCTATTGAAAAAAGCTGGGGAAGTATTGCTGAAAGTCAAAGATGTAATTTACATTGGACATCAATTGCAGCCAATACACCTCTTAGTGTAAATGTAGTTTTAGTGGGTGTAGAGGAACAGAAATTTAATACCCCTAGCGTAAATAGATATATAGGTATAAGATTCTATAGAGGATTAGTAGCAATTAAACACCATAGAGAGTTATTAAATAAATTTGATACCGGTATATTTGAACAAGTAGGTTTCCAGTCTAACAAAAACTATACCTTTAAAACCAGTCAATCTGGTACATACGACTACCATTTACAAGTGTCTACAACTGTAGGCTATAACGGCTACGTACGTATAGAAGCAAAAAAAATATAGAATGGTTAGAGAGAATACCTCTATAAAGACTATATGTACTGCGTCTGTTAATACTTATTAAAACTTAAGTATTAACAGGCGTAGTGCTTTAATAAAAAACATCACACAGCATTAAAAAAACAAAAATAAAAACAAAAAAAGATAAAAAGATAAAAATTAAGCCAATAAATGACGACAAAAACAGAAAAAAAACAGTTTCAATATGAAAGACAAGGCTATCAAGAAGATTGCGTAAATAATATTATCCATTTGTTTGAAAAGCTTCATTCAGTAGACAGTTTTTGCGACATATTCACTACACATCATCAGCAAAATCAATATAATTTTCCCGTTAAGGATACGAAAAACATCGATGTTATGATGGAAACAGGAACGGGGAAAACATTTACATTTATAAAAACTATTTTTGAACTAAATAGAAAGTTTGGCTACAAGAAATTCATCATTCTTATTCCAACTGTTTCAATCCGTGAAGGTACAAAAACAAATTTAGAAGATACTAAAACTTACTTTAAAAGTATTTATGCCAACGAAATAGAAAAGGAAATTGAAGCTTTTGTGTATGAAAGTGGTAATATCTTTGCAATTAGACAATTTATTGCTACATCACATTTATCAGTATTGGTGATAACTCCCAGCTCTTTTAACAGTAAAGACAATGTTTTAAATAGACCATTAGAGAAAGATATTAATAATCCTGAATTATTTACCAACAATCAAGAGCCACCAGCATCCTATTTGGAATGTTTAAAGCGTTTAAATCCTATTGTCATTATGGATGAACCGCATCGTTTTGAAGGCAATGCCTTCAAAAGTTATTTTGAGGGTTTTGAAAATTATTGTTTACGCTTTGGTGCAACATTTCCAAAAAAGAAAAAAGAAGGCGATACAACACTGCCGCTGTCTAATGTGGCTTATGTACTGGATAGTATTTCTTCTTTTCGTCAAAACTTAGTAAAAAAAATTGTAGTGTATACGCAAGATGTGCTTGAAAATATAGATACACTTATTGCAATAGAAAAAAATGCATCTAAAAATATTGCACACGTAAACACTTTAACCAACGGAATTGTAACAAGGCAAACATTAAATATTGGTGCAGTTTTTAACGGTAAAAGTATCAAGAAAATAAATAAAGACGGTATCGTTTTAATTGATGATAGCATTGAAACAGTGGATTATTCTTTGTCTGATGAATCACTGCGGGCTATGATTAAACAAACAATCAAAATTCATTTTGAAAAAGAACAAATATTGTTTGAACAGTCAATAAAAGTATTGACTCTATTTTTTATGGAAGCAGATACTCGTTTATATCGTGGCGATAATCCAAAAGTTAAATATATTTTTGAAGAAGAATATATAACGCAACGCAGCGAAATCATTAATATGCTTGACTCAAGCAGTGCTTATTATCAATATTTGTTAAATGACTTTGACAGTGATTATTTGTTACAAGTCCATAAAGGGTATTTTTCGGGTGATAAAGGCACTGTTGATGAAAAAATAAAATCTGGCGTTGATGAAATTTTGAAAGATAAAAAGAAGTTATTGTCCTTTGAAAGTCCCTCACGCTTTATTTTTTCTATTTGGGCATTACAAGAGGGTTGGGATAATCCAAACGTATTTACTATTTGTAAACTGTCTAATCAAGGCAGTGAAATATCTAAGTTACAACAAATTGGGCGAGGGTTACGAATATGTGTTGATCAAGATTTACAACGTCAAACACTGAAAAGTTTAAATGATGATCAAGAAATTTTTTGGCAAATTAATAACCTTGATGTCGTAGTTTCAAATAAAGAGCAAGGCTTTGTTGCAGCCATTCAAAAAGAAATTTTAAGCAATTCATTTTTGATTGCTGAAACATTCACAGAACAAACACTTAAAATTATACTTAAGGATAAAGGAGGTTTTGACGATTTGACTGTGCGTAAGAT
Organism: Betaproteobacteria bacterium; assembly: GCA_043777895.1. GTDB lineage: Bacteria > Pseudomonadota > Gammaproteobacteria > Burkholderiales > Burkholderiaceae_C > JBDLSY01. The sequence goes on from JAYWHD010000094.1 coordinate 6,097, forward strand.
TTATAAAACAATGGAAAGCAGCGAAATGATTATTTTCAAAGCCACCATTGATGGTATAGATATTTTTGAAAAATCACCTAACTTTTTTCAAGTACTTCAACAACAGCATTTGCCCGAAGAACAAATGAAAGCGATAAAAAATTTGTTTGCAACGGATACCAATGTGTATGTTCAAAATGGAAGCACTAAAAAAGATAAAAAGAAAATTTTTATAAAAGCAAAGCATTTACAAGTGTTTCAAGATTTATGGAACACCATCAATAAGAATGCTTTTTATAGTTTGCAGCCTTTAAATGAAGGACAAGAAAATCAATTAATTAACAATATAAAAGCCCAAATTGAAGCTTTAAATATAGAAAAAATTTTATTGCAAACTATTCGCGCTGAACTTAATATTAATAAAATTACCAAGCAAGATGCAATCACTGAACAGCTAATTGACAGTATTTCTTATAAAAGTAAAATCGATTATTTGCAATTAGTGCATACTTTATCCAGTAATACTAAAACTCCTATCGCGTTTATAGTGAAAATATTTAATGCCTTAAGTGATGGTTTTAAAAATAAAATGCTGTGTAATAATCCTGAACAAGCACAGCAAGAAATAACTAAAATAATTCAAAATCATTTAATTGCAAAAATTAAAGCAGATATTAAATATGATGGTATCAATGGAATTGGTTTACCAAACGTTTTTAAAATAGAAAATGGGCAAACATATTTAGACAAAGGGACTGTTGGTAAATTTCAAGAAGATATTGATAGTACTTTTTCATTAAAAGATAAGTGGGTTTTTGATGAAGTCATTGAGTATGACAGTGATTTTGAACTCAATATCGTTAAAAATGACATAGATATTCCTGCAATAGAGATTTTTGGCAAACTTCCACGTCTGAAAATCAAAACGCCATTAGGAGATTACAATCCCGACTTTTGCTATGCTATTCAAAATAGCGAAGGTAAAAAAGTGTTTTTGATTATAGAGGCGAAAGGCTATGAATCCTCAACGGCAATACCTGTGGACGAAAAAAATAAAATTGAGTTTGCTAAAAAGTATTTTGAAGCTTTAAATCAATATTACAAAGATAAAAATATAAAAATCTCGTTTAAAGAACGTATTAATAAAACACAATTGGCAGCACTAATTAATCCTAAAATAAATACACTTTAGAATCAGGATTATCAAGATTTTAAGATTTTAAGATTTTAAGATTAAAGGATAAGCAGGATTCAGGACAATAATTGAAAGTAATATAAGTACTATGACTTTAAATGAAATGACTTATAAAATTAATGGTTGTGCAATGAAAGTACATAACACTTTAGGGAATGGCTTTCAAGAGCTTATTTATCAGCGGTGTTTGGTCATAGAATTAAACAAAGCAGGCTTGATTTTTGGGCGAGAAGTAGAACAAAAAATTTTCTACGAAGGGGTAGAGGTTGGCACAAGAAGGGCAGATTTTATCATTGAACATACCATTGTTGTTGAACTCAAAGCATTAATAAATCTAGAAAACGTTCATCTAGTACAAGCAAAAAATTACGTTGTAGCTTATGATTTTCCAATTGGTTTATTAATTAATTTTGGTGCAAATAGCTTGCAATTTAAAAAAATCTTTAATCCAAAATATCAGTAAAAATTACACCTTTGAAAAAGGATAGGCAGGATTAAACCCTAAGTAATTCTATTAATCCTAAAATCTTGTAAATCTTGATTCTGACGTTAAAAATATATAAATATGGTTCTGAAGCAGGATTATTAATATTAAAGGATAAGCAGGATTAAACCCTAAGATATATAAATATGCAGGGATTGAATACCTAAATAATCACAATATAGACAATGATTTTAAAAATACAAAATGACCGATTTAAATGAATTTATACAAGCAGGGTTTAACGTGCTTTCTACAGAATACAGTGAAAATAAATTACTCAATTTTCTAAAAGAACATTATCCCAGTGTTATCAAAGACAATGAAATAAACTTAAACGAACTTAAAACCGTTGCAGGCTTACCCGTTGATGAAAAAACCAATGGCTATGGGCTTAATTTTGTAGGTAGGCACTTTGCCCATGCTAAATATGAAGCAAAAACAGATAAAGAGCTATGCCTTAACACCACCTTAAGTAAAAATATTGATACTACGCAAAACTTGATTTTGAAAGGTGATAATTTAGACAGTCTTAAAATTCTAAAAAATCATTACACAGGCAAAATAAAATGTATTTATATTGACCCACCTTACAACACCAGCAGCGATGAGTTTGTTTATCCCGATAAGTTTAATAAAGAAGAAACCGAAGTATTGGGTTTAGCAAACTTAAGCAAAGATGATTTTGCCC
>JAYWHD010000095.1:0-23001 GCA_043777895.1 Betaproteobacteria bacterium
TATTCGCCAAAATGAAAAATACTGGCGGCTAAAACTGCATCGGCTTTACCTTGAATCACACCATCAACTAAATGTTGTAAGTTACCCACACCACCCGAGGCAATAACAGGAATATTTACGGCTTCGCTGACTGCACGGGTAAGCTCTAAATCAAAGCCGCTTTTTGTGCCGTCTTTGTCCATACTGGTGAGTAAAATTTCACCTGCCCCTAAAGCTTCAATGCGTTTTGCCCATGTTACACAATCCATACCTGTATTATTGCGTCCGCCGTGCGTAAATACAGTGGGTATGCCGTTGTTATCGCGTCGTGCATCAATGGCTATAACAATACATTGGCTGCCATACATTTGAGTGCAATCGGCGACTAATTGCGGGTTTAATACCGCACTGGTATTAATGGATACTTTGTCTGCACCCGCATTCAATAAACGGCGTACGTCTGCAACTACACGTACACCACCTCCCACGGTTAAGGGGATAAATACTTGGCTGGCAACCGCTTCAATAATCGGCAAAATTAAATCGCGTCCGTCACTACTGGCAGTAATGTCTAAAAAAGTCAGCTCATCTGCACCTTGGTCGTTATAGCGTTTAGCAATTTCAACAGGGTCGCCTGCATCGCGTAGCCCTACAAAATTAACACCTTTAACTACACGACCAGCGGACACATCTAAACAAGGAATAATGCGTTTGGTAATCATTGTTTTATTTTTTAGTTTTGTTTTGAATGAGATTTAGTTTTAAAATAATATTTTAAGCGATTAGTAATTAAGCTATTTAAATTTAATCTAAACTTAATTAAAACTTAATATAAACTTAATTCAAACTTAATATAAACTTAAAAAATCTTCACATCATTTATCAAAATAATATGAATAATCGCCAGCTCTTTTTTATGCAGCGTGCCATTGAGTTAGCAAAAACGGCACAATACCGCACCAGCCCAAATCCACGCGTTGGCTGTATATTAGTAAAAGATGATTTAATAATAGGTGAAGGTGCAACGCAAATTGCGGGCAATGACCACGCCGAAGTTACTGCTATTAAAAACGCCTATACGCGTGGGTATTCGGCTCAAGTACTGTATGGATCAATAGCTTATGTGACTTTAGAACCTTGCAACCATATAGGCAGAACAGGTGCTTGCTCACAGGCTTTGATTGATGCGGGTATTAAACAGGTATTTGCTCTAATGATTGACCCAAACCCGCTGACTGCTGGGCAAGGAATAGCACGCTTACGGGCGGCAGGTGTAACGGTGTGGTGTGGTGATGAGTTTAATATTAATATTAATAATACTAATAATATTTACACTAATAATTTAAATACTAATCACTTAAATATTAATAATTTAAATACTGATTCAAATATTGATATTGATTTAAACATCAAAGTAGACCAGCTTATTCAAGCGGCGACTGAATTAAATATAGGCTTTTTTAAGCGAATGACAACGGGATTACCGTGGCTACGCCTAAAAGTAGCCACTAGCTTAGACGGTTACATCGCCTTGCCTAATGGGCATAGCCAATGGCTAACGGGTACAGCAGCACGAAACGATACACACCACTGGCGTGCCAGTAGTTGTGCAGTCTTAACAGGCATAGGCACTGTCTTAGCAGACAACCCTTTACTTAATGTGCGTGCGGTAGTGACAGTACGCCAACCTTTGCGTATTGTATTAGACACGCATTTACGCATACCGCTTGATTCACAATTAGTAATGAGTTGTAGCAACACTGCACCCGTATTAATTATTTACGGTATTAATAATAAAGATAAAGCTAAAAAAGCTGCTTTGCAAGCGATGGGCGTTTCATTATTGGCTATTGACACTGTACAAACAACGCATCAAGAACAATTAAGTATACCCGCCGTATTTTCGGCATTGGCTTTACGCGGTTTAAACGAAATACACTGTGAGGCGGGTAGTATTTTAAACAGTGCTTTATTAAAGGCAAAAATATTAGATGAAATTGTACTGTATCAAGCCCCTTTATTATTAGGTCAGGGCTTAACTTGGTTAAATGATGCTTCTATTTATACGGATTTATCACAAATAAACCGCTGGAAATTACATCATACGCACCAATTAGGTGGTGATGTACGCTTGATATTACGCTCTAATTACCCTTAATTATTATTAGTTATAATTAGTCATAATTAGTCATAATCAGTTATTTTTAGTTATTTTTAGTTTTAGATTTTGCTCTAGGGTGTGCTTGGTCATACACTTTAGCTAAATGTTGAAAGTCCAAACGGGTATAAATTTGAGTTGATACAATGCTAGTATGCCCCAGAAGCTCTTGAATGCCGCGTAAATCACTGCTGCTTTGCAATAAATGACTGGCATAACTATGCCGCAGCATGTGCGGGTGAACGCCTTGCCCAATATTAGAACTTATAGCACGGCGTTGAGTAATACGTCGTAATTCTGTTCCGCTTAAACGGTCGCCCCGTACCCCTAAAAATAAAGCGACTGTAGAACGTGGCAATAGCTCAAGACGCACTTCAAGCCAAGCATTAATGGCTTTACTCACTAAATTCGGTAGGGGTATGATGCGTGGCTTACTGCCTTTGCCTAAAACGTGAATTTGTTGCCCAGAGGTATCTAACCAACTGTAGTTATGGGCTGTTTTTTCATAATCTAAGCTGACTAATTCAGCGGCACGTAGCCCACACCCATATAGTAATTCTAATACGGCTTGATCGCGTAACGCTAATATTGAATCACGGCTACCGGAATCGGCTGTAATGCTACTAGTACTATTTAAAAACTTTTGCATTGCATCAACGGGCAAAGCTTTTGGCAATGGTTTGCTGGCTTTGGGAGACATTAAACCGATACAAGGATTAACGAGTAATTTATTGTGCTTTTGAGCCCAAGCACAATAACTACGCCATGAAGATAGCATCACTGCTAAACTACGCGGTGTTAAGCCTTGAGCATATAACTGACTGACACACCGCTGCAAAACAGTCATATTAATCTGATTAATATCCTCATTGTCAGCATGAAAATACTGTAAAGCGTGGGCATAACGCTTTTGTGTGAGCGGTGATAGTCGCCGTTGTGTTAGCAGTTGTTGTAGAAACTCTTGTGCAATCGGTGGTAAGCGTTCAAAGGTCGCGTCAATAATAGCCATAATTTACAAGTACGTAAAATTGATGTTGTATCACTAGAGTAATAGTATGTCTTCTTAAAGTAGCTATGTTACTATAATAACAACAATAGATATGTATTACTTGCATTAAAAACTAACATGACAATTACACCAGAACACATTCAAAAATTAGCCAAATTGACGCGAATTGCGGTAACACCTGAAACACTGCCCATTATGACTACGCGGTTATCTAAATTAATAGCGTTAATACAAACTATGCAAGCGGTAAATACAGAACATATAACCCCTTTAATTCACCCTGTATCATTTATGCAGGACACAGTCTTAAAGTTGCGGGAAGATGTACTAAACTCAAACATAGCTCAACAATCAGTTAATAACGATGAGACAATCAGTCGCGATGTACGTATGATCAATGCACCTATTGTACAAGAGGGATATTTTTTAGTTCCACGCGTCTTAGATTAAAGACAGTAGTTAAAAATAATGGGGTAGTGGCATAAAAGAAACTTTAAAATATAATCCAAAATTCCTGATTAAATATATTACTTAAAAGGAAAACATTTTTTGAAAAGCTCTGTTTGTACCACTACTAAAATTAAATTTTAATATTACTTAAAATAACATAATAAAAAATAATAAAAAATAATAACAACAAAACTATGAATAACACACCTTTTATTAAGCACAGCCACGTATCACAGCACTGTATTTTAGCAGTTACTGTGTTACTGGTTTACAGTTTGAGTAGTACTGCACAAGCTACTGACTTTAATAATATAAAAAATATAAAAGAAACTGCTGAAATAACGGTTCAATCTTTAAAAACAAAATTTGAACAGTTAAAAGCAGCAGCAAAAGCACACCAATTACCTGCAAATGTACCACCGTCCGCCGATACAAATGCTACTGTAATGCCTGAATTAAACGCATCTGTAGATATACAACAAGGTATTGGAAAAATGAGTGTATTGCGTAGCTTAGTCAGTGCTAAACAAATTGAGATGCAATCATCTCAACAATATCAACAACTTTTACAAGAAGCATCAACTCAACGTACACTTGTATCAGATAACGAGGCTCAAGTCATTCGCTTGCGTACCATTGCACAAAAAATAATTCCGTTGGCTAATCGTTGGAATGAACGTGCTATTCATTGGAAATGGGAAATTAACTTAATTAATACTAAAGAAATAAATGCCTTTTGTATGCCTGGAGGAAAAGTTGCATTTTATTCGGGAATTTTAGATAAACTTAAGCTAACTGATGATGAAGCTGCTATAGTTATGGGTCATGAAATGGCGCATGCTTTGCGTGAACATGGTAGAGAACGTGTTGGGAAGTCGGTAGCTACCCAAGGGGTATTGGCTGTGGGCTCATCTTTACTGGGTTTGGGCGATACAGGGCGAGTACTAGCTGATGTAGGTGCTAATTTACTAACGTTAAAATTTGGACGCGAAGATGAAACTGAAGGCGACTTAATTGGTATGGATTTAGCTGCACGGGCAGGTTATGACCCTAGAGCGGGGGTTACTTTGTGGCAAAAAATGAGTACAGCTAATAAAGGTGCACCACCGCAATGGCTATCAACCCACCCATCAGGTAAAAATCGTATTGCTGAAATAAGCAAACATTTGCCTAAAGTTTTGCCGCTTTATGCTAAAACTCGCAACATTACAGCCGCACAATTACCTGCTTATCAAACAAATTGGGCTACATTAGCACCTATTAAATAGAGAATGCGTATATTAACAGGGTTTTGGAATCTTAAAATGAGACTAATATAGTCAATTTTCAATTTAATAGTAAATTTTTAAGGCTTAAAAATGTACTATTAATAGACGAATGAATAATTTAAATTTACTGAAGATACCTACATAAAATATGTCTACACTTAATTAATATAAGCTTAGACTATTTTTTTATTTATACTAAAAATCACATAGTGACTTTAAATGTTCTTGGTTAGGAATTTCACTCGGGTTATTTGTGATAATCGCTCTGACTTTGAATGATTTAGTAATTAGTGCTGGTTTTTTCAGTACCCAGTCATATTGCATTTCAGGAATACCAGATATTTTAGCTGCATAGTAACCAGACACAGGGACTGTGAACAGACCGTACACAATACGCAAGGAACGATCTTTTTCTAAGCTTTGCTCTGTCGTTACTTTATATAACTTAGTAGCCACATAAGATTTAGAAGGGTCACTAGCTTTTGGTGCTTTCATAATTTGTATGATGGCTTCTATTGAATTTTTCTTATTATTATCAGCGCATACTGCCCCATAAAAACGAAATACTTCGTTAGCTTTCACGTACACGCGTGGAGTTTGACACGCATTGCTGGAAAATAAATCAAAGTTAGGGTCTGTAAAATCAGTAAGAGCCACTTCTCGTTCTAAATTACAGCGTTGATAGGCTGCACTGGCTTGCGTGGGTATTAACATCATAGATGAAAATAGTGCCATTGACGCAGTGCTAAAAATAGCTTTTTTATGTAGGTATTTCATAGTCGTCTTTTAGTTTAAATATAAATAGTAGTTAGGACTAGGATTTTTAAGATAAGTGATAAATGATAAATGATAAATGATAAACGAGATATTTTAAATATCTATAAAATCTATAAATCTTGATTCAGACTATGTATTTTAAGGCTTAAAAATTAAGGCTTAAAAAAGCATATTTTTAATAAAGCTATTTTTTAGCGTGCTGTCCAGCCGCCGTCTATACTTTGCATAGAACCTGTAATATTTTTAGCCAAGTCACTGACTAGAAACGAGGTTAGCGCTGCAACTTCTTCAATCAGGACGAATTTTTTTGTAGGTTGTGAAGCAAGTAATACATCATTAATCACTTGTTCTTCAGTAATCCCACGTATAGTAGCTATGCTAGGAATTTGCTGTTCAACCAATGGCGTCCAGACATAACCTGGACAAATAGCATTCATAGTAATGCCAAATTCTGCAGTTTCTAATGCGACTGTTTTGGTTAAACCTGCAATACCATGCTTTGCCATTACATAGGCACTTTTAAAGGGTGAAGCAATTAAAGCATGGGCTGAAGCAATATTAATGATGCGTCCCCAGCGTTGTTCTTTCATTTTAGGAATAACTAAACGTGTTGTGTGCCATGATGCAGTCATATTGATAGCTAAAATAGCATTAAATTTATCTACAGGAAAACTTTCAATAGGGGCTACAAACTGAATACCCGCGTTATTAATCAGTATATCTATAGTCCCAAACTCTGCTAAAGTATCAGCCATCATTGCTTCAATTTGACTTGTTTCAGATAAGTTAGCTGCTTGATACCGTACTTCAACGCCATATTTTTTGATTAAACTGATACGTTGCGTTTCAATTAGACTAAAGTCGCCTAAACCATTTAACACAATATTAGCACCATCTTTGGCTAATTGCTCTGCAATTCCTTGCCCAATACCACTAGTTGAGCCTGTTATTAAGGCAGTTTTCCCTGATAATTTTGACATAAATATACCTATAAATAATAGTATTTAATATTTAAATAGTTTAATATTGCCAAGACTTACTAGCATACAGTAAACGGCTTAAGTCTCTTTTCATTAGTTCTGGCTGGTAATTGACAGGAAATCGCATCATTGGACGAGTAAGTGGGTCTAATACCCAAATATGTTGTGAGGCTAATGTATCAAAAGCTGGTTTTAAAAAAGGCGTAGCACTTGTATGCTTAAGTGAACTATTGATAACAACGGGTGGAGAGTTCAAACGAACAATAATAAGATCTGGGTGAGTAGCAAATAAGCGTATATCAATCGGTGCGTTATCTGTTACTAACCATACACGTACAATTCGGTCACGTTCACGCCCTGCTATTGTGCGTAACTGGCGAGTTGTAAATAAACGTCTAGCACACAACTCATCACACACGCCGCTGCCCACCGTTAAATAAACCCATTTTTTGCTTAATACTTGATTTGAAAAAGGAATAAAGTCTTTAGGACTTATTTGTTGTTGAGCCGCTATTAATATAGGCAATGGCGTGGGATTAACGAGTAATTTACCGTAATTAGTGGTTTTGGTATTTGTTTTAGCACGCCAATCAATGCCATAAAATGCAATAAATGCTGCAATAGTCGGTGCTATACAAACAGCTAATACCCAGTATAACGGTGCGTATGAAGTTGCTTTACGGATAGGTAAATATGTAGATATAGTCATTGAGTAGTATCTGAATATTATAAAGTTATTTTTATTAAACTGTATTTTTTACTATTATTATTAATAATAAAGTATATAAAGTATATAAAGTATACAAGTTATACTAGCTGTAAGATATATATTTTATATAAGTTATATAAAATATTATATAATATAATTATTATATTATAATATAATATAATATAATATAAGTAAACTATGTAAGATATAAGTAAGTATATAGATTAATTATTAGCTAGTTTTTGAATGCAATACCTTATCCGTATAAACTTATTTAGAGTTATCAGGATCATTAATTTATACGGTGCTTATATAATAATGAAAAAAACCCAAAACAGCCTACGATAAATAAACCCAACCACTGAACCATATAACCACGGTTTTTAGCTGCTTTTTCAGTAAGATGTTTAACTCTATTTTGTAGTGATTCACGTTTTAATTTAATAGGGTCTGACTGATGTATATCTGGACTATCGGGTGATAATACTAAAATGTAAGGCAGTAATGTTATTTTAGCGAGTTGAGCGTGTGCAATTATATTATAATTTTGCCACAATCCTAGTTTATTTAGATTTATTGAACCTAATTCAAAAGATTGAGAGATTTTATTTGTCCATTCACCTTTTAAATCAATGGTTGCAGTTGATAATGGAGGTATATATGGCGGTAAGTTAGCATCTTTTTGTACAGCCCAGCCACGATGAACTGCAATATAATGGGTATCTCCTTGTCTATTAATATAAGAGAATATTGATATAACTAAAGAGCCACGCACACCATTAACTATTCTTGGGCTAATATAAGTAGTACTAGTAGGCAGCCATTTTCCGCTTACCTTCACCGTTTGACCTATTTTACCTAAAAACGGTGAAGTATTTAAATTGAGTATTTTTTTTAAATCGGTTTGCTGAATTAAAATATTACTTAATAGATTATCATGATACTGGGCACGTTGCCATTGCCATACAGCAGCATATAAAGTTAAACTAATTAATACTAATAATAAAACTAATAAAATCAATTTACTTTTAATTAAATATGGCTTCAAGAAGCTTATGTTTAGCTGCATATAGTTTGGTTTAATAGACTATATAAATAAATATAATTTATTATTTATATTACTAATTTTGAAATAAAATACTTATGAAATATTACCTTATTATCTTTTGCATTATAATCTTGGTTAGCTTAATGAGTGCAGGACTTTTTTTAATCAAAGGTAAAAAAAATAGTAGTATGGCTTGGGCACTTACATGGCGAGTTGGATTATCTATATTTTTATTTACCAGCATTTGGTTACTTTATTTATTAGGCTGGATTCAACCCACAGGTATGCCCTACAAATAAAAGTGGCACTTAATGTACAGCCTTTACTATTTAACTATTAAGATTTACCTGTGGTTTACACTGTGTATTGTAGCTATTTGACTCAAGACCAATAAATTACAATATATAAAAATAACCATACTACATCTACGAAATGCCAATACCATGCAGCACCTTCAAACCCAAAGTGTTTATCAGCAGTAAAGTGTCCTTTGTTTAAGCGGAACAATACACAAGCCAGCATAATAGTCCCTAGAATGACATGAAAACCATGGAAACCAGTCAGCATAAAGAAGGTAGAACCATAAATACCCGAGGTCATTTTTAAATTTAATTCGTAATAAGCATGATAATATTCATAGCCTTGAAACCCCATAAATACCAAGCCTAATAAAATAGTTAAAGCTAACCATAACTTAGTTTTTATTCTATCATTTTCACGCAATGCATGATGTGAAATAGTCAAGGTAGTACCAGACAGCAATAGTAAAATAGTATTAATTGTTGGAATAGGCCATGGGCCAACTGTTTTAAACGGCTCAACAGCCAGTGACAGCTCACCACCAGGGCCAAAATTAGGCCAAATGGCTTTAGCATCAGGCCAAAGCATACCACTTAGATTTGGATCAGCTAACCATGGGGTTGAGATGTGTTTTGAATAAAACAGTGCAGCAAAAAATCCAGCAAAAAACATTATTTCAGAAAAAATAAACCAGCCCATAGACCAGCGAAATGAATACTCTACATTGGTTTCATAGTACCCTGATTCAGATTCTTGTGCTGCCTCACCAAACCAGTAATATAAAATGGTTAAAAACCCTAGTAATCCTAGTAAAGCCATATAAGGACCAGGAGCAAAATCATTCACCCAACCCGCCATACCAATACCTAAGCACAGTAAAGTAGTACCTGATAAAACTGGGTATTTAGAAGGGTTTGGAACAAAATAATATGGTTTACTGTGATCAGATGCAGACATAATAACTCCTAAAATAAAATGACTATATTAATAAATGGTATTAATGTTAAAGACTATTATATTTAATAATAACTATTTGATGATAATTATTTAATGATGACTATTATTAATAATTAATAGATATTATAAATAGATATTATAAATAGATACACATACCTGTCATTTAGCAGTCACCTGATAAGCAATTAGTATAAGCGTTAAAACAAATACAAAAGCCAATATCAAACCTGCTAAAATCACATGGACAGGGTTCAAACGAGTCCTATCACTGTCATATCCTGATTGTGTACGAATCCCTAAAAAAGACCAAGCAACTGCCTTGAATGCAGATAAGATGCTAGATAATTTTTTAGGATTACTAGATTGATTCATAATATACCTTTCACTTCAAAAAAAGTATATGACAACGTAATACTTTTAATGTCTTTACCAAGATTTGGGCTAATAGTAAATACTACAGGAAATTTTTTGACTTCATTGGGTTGTAGTGTTTGTTGTTTAAAACAAAAGCATTCTAATTTATTAAAGTAGTTAGTAGCCCTTGCGGGTAAATAACTGGGAATAGCTTGCCCAATAATCGGACGATTTTGTAAGTTTTTTAACTCATATTGTATAGTTACTAGCTGTCCAGGATATACCTTGATACTACCTTGTGCGGGTCTAAAACGCCATACTGCTTTATGATTACTCACATCATTACTATCAAAATCAATTGTTATTATACGGCTAGTATCTATTTGAGTATTGTTAATGGTATTGGAAGCCCCTTTTTTAAACTCATCTTGTAGTGCTAAAACATTGATACCAGTTATATCGCAAATTGCACGGTATATTGGCACTAGGGCATAGCTGAAGGCAACCATAGCACACACTATGACTATCAGTTTAAATGTTAATATAGCTTTAGAACTTTTAAATTTAGACTTCACAAATCACCAGTATTTAAAAATGCAAGTAATTGGTACTTAACCAAAGATTATTTTTTTAAATACAAACCCTAAAAGAAATGTTAAAGCTAAGCTAATGGGTACAACTGCAGCCCGTAAATTAGTTTTTTTGTTTGGAGATGTATGGGTCATAATTTATTAATATTATTATTTATTATTTATTATTTATTATTTATTATTTATTATTTATTATTTATGGTAATGTTCAAATAGCACTGATACAAGAAATTTAATAATTAAGAAGTAACCAGCAAAATTGATAGGCTACTGCACCAGTATAAATATTGTAAAAGTTGAATTTTAACATTACCTTATTTATTATTTATTATTTATTATTTTAAATAACAGCGAATAGTTATATTAAATCTTATTTTATTTTAATATATTTTAATACAAAAATTTACTGCTATTGCTATATTAATGCTGACTACTTGGCAGTGTATTACCAAAAGCTGGGGGGTGTTCAAAAGTATGAAAAGGTGCAGGTGAAGGCACTGACCATTCTAAACCTTCAGCCCCTTTACCATCTTCATCCAACCACGGATTAGCTTTTGCGGGAATACCTTGCTTTTTGTACCACGATTTGTAGACTACATAAGCAAAGATTAATTGTGATAAACCAAAGCCAAAAGAACCCACTGTTGCCACTGCGTGAAAGTCTGCAAACTGCGGCGCGTAATCTGCGTAACGGCGTGGCATACCTGCTAACCCCAAAAAGTGCATAGGAAAAAATGTAATATTAAAAGTAATGATGGAAGACCAAAAGTGAAACTGTCCTAGCTTTTCACTGTACATAACACCCGTCCACTTAGGAAGCCAATAGTAAGCACCTGAAAACATAGCAAATAAAGAACCTGCGACTAAAACATAATGAAAGTGGGCTACCACGTAGTAGGTATCTTGTAATTGAGTGTCTATCGGGGCAATAGCAAGGATTAAGCCAGTAAAACCACCCATTGTAAACACAAATATGAAGCCTACAGCAAATAGCATCGGAGTTTCAAAAGTCATAGATCCACGCCACATAGTCGCAATCCAATTAAATACTTTAACACCCGTTGGAATCGCAATCAGCATTGTGGCATACATAAAAAATAATTGCCCTGTGACTGGCATACCTGTAGTAAACATGTGGTGTGCCCACACTATAAACGACAAAATGGCGATTGAGCTGGTTGCATATACCATAGAGCTATAGCCAAATAAAGGCTTGCGAGAAAAAGCAGGAATAACGTGCGACACAATACCAAATGCCGGCAATATCATAATGTACACTTCAGGATGCCCAAAAAACCAAAAGATATGTTGGTACATCACTGGGTCACCACCACCTGCTGCATTGAAAAAATTAGTCCCAAAATGACGGTCTGTTAAAAGCATTGTGATAGCACCAGACAACACAGGCATCACTGCAATGAGTAAATAAGCCGTAATTAACCAAGTCCAGCAAAACATTGGCATTTTCATTAAAGTCATACCCGGCGTACGCATATTTAAAATCGTTACGACAATATTAATTGAACCCATAATTGAGCTAGCCCCCATTAAATGCATAGCAAAAATAGCTAAGTCCATACCAGGTCCCATTTGAATGGATAGAGGGGCGTACAAAGTCCAACCCGCTGCCGTTGCACCACCTGGCACGAAAAAAGAAATAGACAGCATTAGAGCCGCAGGGACTAATAACCAAAAGCTAAAATTATTCATTCTAGCAAATGCCATATCAGAAGCCCCAATTTGTAGAGGCAACATCCAGTTGGCAAAGCCTACAAACGCGGGCATAATCGCCCCAAATACCATCATTAATCCGTGCATAGTGGTAAGCTGATTAAAAAATTCAGGCTTAAAAAACTGCAAGCCAGGTTGAAATAATTCAGTACGAAGCATTAAGGCTAAAACACCGCCTTGTAGCAACATAATGAAGGAAAACAACAAGTACATTGTGCCGATATCTTTATGATTGGTGGCAAACAACCAACGCTGCCAGCCTACTGGGGCGGCGTGATGGTCGTGATTATCTGGGTGGTGTGCAGTATCTATGTTCATAGCTTTTATCTCCTGAATATTCAAATATTATTTATATAATTTATATAATTTATATTATTATTTATTATTTATTGTTTATTTCCGTAATGCTTTGACATCAGCAGGTTGTACTAAAGGGTCAATACCTTTACCAGCATTACTCCACGCCTGACGCGTATAGGTAATCACGGCGGCAATATCAGTGTCTGATAAGTGTTTCCAAGCAGGCATTTTATTATTTCGTCCGTTTAAAAGCACATTAATTTGTTCATTTTTACCTTCTAAAACAATTTTAGCGGCATCAAGTGCAGGAAATGCCCCTGTAATACCCAAACCTGTTGCTTGATGACAGGCGATACAATTGGCTTTATAAACCGTTTCACCGCGGGCTTTTAGTTCAGTAACATCCCATACTTTTGCAGGGTCATCCAATAAGGCTGCGGCAGTTTTATTTTGTTTATTAACCCACGCGGTATATTCAAGTGCTGTGACAACACGCACTACGATGGGCATAAACGCGTGTTCTTTACCACACAACTCTTGACATTGACCACGGTAAATGCCTACTTTTTCAGCCTTAAACCACGTGTCACGTACAAAACCAGGAATCGCATCTTGCTTAACCCCAAAGCGGGGTACTGCCCAAGCGTGAATGACATCATTGGCAGTGGTAACTACACGAATTTTTGTATTGACAGGCACTACGACTTCCTTGTCTACTTCCATTAAATACGTATTTGATTTAGGTGCATTGCCAACAATCTGTTCACGAGGTGTGCTTAATGTTGAAAAAAAGCTAATCCCTTCACCTTCACCTTTTAAATAATCATAGCCCCACTTCCATTGATAACCTGTTGCTTTAATGGTGATATCACCTTCACCTACACTGGTATCTTTCATAGCAACAATTGTTTTGGTAGCAGGGTAGGCCATCGCAATCACAATCGCAATTGGAATGGCTGTCCACGCAATTTCTACGGCGATACTTTCATGAAAAGTAGCAGGAATCGCCCCTTTAGATTTTCGGTGTTTAAAAATACTGTAAAACATTACACCAAAGACTGCGATAAAAATGACTAAACATATCATCATCATGCCATAATGCAGCTGGTCAATATTAGTAGCAATACTGGTCACAGGTACAGGCAAATTAACTTGATTAACTTTAGGACCACCTTCCATATCTTTGACTGCCCACACGGCATTAGATAGCGTTAAGGCTGTGGAAAGCATAATCGCTTGAATAAAACGTGCATTTAACTTCATGAGTTCCTCTTTATTTTCCTGTGTACTAACCGCAATATTTAATAAATTAGCCTGTTATTTTAACTTTTTTTACTGTGTTATAACAAAAAACAGGCTTAGACATAAAAGTTAATTTGAATACAAACGGTATAAAGCTAAATTAATTTAGCAAGGCTAAAATATAGACAAATACGGGCAAATATTATTTAAATGCGGTTACTTGTTTACTTATCTACTATTTATTTGTTTACTTGTTTATTTATTTAACTTAATTATTTATGGTTTCTATTATTCGTCAATTTGAACGTTAATAAACCTTACTTAGTTTATATAGTTATATTTATATTTATATTTGTATTTATATTTGTATTTGTATCTTTATCTGTATCTTTATTTGTATTTTATTTAAAAATTATTTTTTACAAAGGTTTTTATGTGTGGAATTGTTGGCGCAGTAGCGCAAAGAAATGTATTGCCCGTTTTACTAGAGGGTTTAAAACGTTTAGAGTACCGTGGCTATGATTCGTGTGGCATTGCATTTTATGGTGATAAAGTGTTAGAGCGGTTTCGTAGCACACAACGGATTGCTGAACTGGCTGTACAAGTGGGTGAAACCAGTGCATATTCTGCCATTAGCCATACCCGTTGGGCTACCCACGGCAAACCCAGTACTATTAACGCCCACCCACATTGGAGTAGCCGTAGAGTCGCTGTGGTACACAACGGCATTATTGAAAATTATGAACTTTTACGTACCCAATTGGTCACTAAAGGCTATACTTTTGAATCGCAAACGGACACTGAAGCCATTGTACATTTGATAGATTCGCTGTACACAGACGATTTATTAAGTGCCGTTCAAGCTGCCACTAAGTATCTAAAAGGGGCTTATGCTATTGCGGTCATTCATCAAAATGAGCCTAATCGTATAGTCGGTGCGCGGGCTGGTTCGCCCTTGTTATTAGGTTTAGGCGAAAATGCACAAGAAAATTTTTTGGCATCAGATGCAATGGCATTAGCAGAAACAACGCACAGAATCATCTATTTAGAAGAAGGCGATGTAGTCGATATTCGCCCTGAATCAGCCCATATTTACGATGCACAATGTACTATTGTTCACCGTGTTGAATACCATGTTGAAGCAGCCACAGGCAAAGCGGATATGGGGCCTTACAGCCACTATATGCAAAAAGAAATTTTTGAACAACCTCAAGCCATTGCCGATACTTTAGAAGGTATTGAAGGTATTTCACCTACTATATTTGGCGAACAAGCCGCCGATATTTTTGCTAAGACAGAGCGAATTCTAATTTTGGCGTGTGGGACTAGTTATTACGCAGGCTTGACTGCTGCACATTGGCTAGAAACTATGGCACGCATACCTGTTACCGTTGAGATTGCCAGTGAGTTTCGTTACCGTAATCCTGTTTCTATCGCTAATACTTTGGTAGTAGTTATTTCACAAAGCGGTGAAACAGCAGACACTTTAGCTGCTTTGCGTTATGCAAAAGCCATTGGTATGAAACAATCTTTAACCATTTGTAATGTAGCAACCAGTGCTATGGTACGCGAATGTGATTTAGCTTATTTAACACGTGCAGGTGCAGAAGTGTCGGTCGCTAGTACCAAAGCATTTACGACACAATTATGTGCTTTATTTTTATTGGCATTGACTTTTGCAAAACAGCGGGGTTATTTATCTGCAACTGATGAAGCTATGCACTTAAACAGTGCGCGGCATTTGCCAGTGGCTATTCGTTCAGTATTAGCACTAGAGCCGACTATTCAAAGTTGGGCCGAACAGTTTGCTATGCGTGAAAACGCATTGTTTTTAGGGCGTGGTATACATTACCCGATTGCTTTAGAAGGGGCTTTAAAATTAAAAGAGATTTCATATATTCACGCTGAAGCCTATCCTGCTGGAGAGCTAAAGCACGGCCCCTTATCACTTATTACCGAAACAATGCCTGTAATTACCGTAGCCCCTAACGATGCGTTATTAGACAAATTACGTAGTAATATGCAAGAAGTTAAGGCACGTGAAGGTGTTTTATATGTGTTAGCGGATATGGATACGCATATTTACAGCGAACCTGGTATTCATGTATTGCGTATGCCTGAACATTACGGTGCGTTGTCGCCCATTTTGCATACAGTTGCATTGCAGCTATTGGCTTACCATACTGCTTTATTGCGTGGTACTGATGTTGATAAGCCCCGTAATTTAGCTAAATCAGTTACCGTAGAATAATTATATTTATCAAATTTAAAATTTATTTAATTATTTAAATTATTTAATTATTACCTAACTTATTAACTTATTAACTTATTAACTTATTAAGTTTTACTTAACTATTTATTAACCATTTAATTTATGTCTGCTTTTAACACCGAAACTATTTTATCCGTTCATCATTGGAACGATACTTTATTTAGCTTTACTTGTACCCGCGACCCTGCACTACGCTTTCATAACGGTCATTTTGTAATGATAGGCTTACCCGTTAATGGCAAACCACTGTTGCGTGCTTATAGTATTGCCAGTCCTAATTATGCTGAACACTTAGAGTTTTTAAGTATTAAAGTACAAGATGGGCCTTTAACCAGTCGCTTACAACATTTAAAAGTGGGTGATGAGTTAATTGTGAGTAAAAAACCAGTCGGTACTTTAGTGATTGACGATTTAAAGCCTGCTAAACATTTATATTTGTTGGGTACAGGTACGGGTTTAGCCCCTTTTATGAGTATTATTCAAGACCCAGATACCTATGAACGTTTTGATAAAGTCATCGTAGTACACGGCGTGCGGCTGGTGAGTGAGTTAGCTTATGCTGACTTTATTACTCATTTAGGGCAAGACGAAATATTAGGTGATATTATCGGTGATAAATTATTGTATTATCCGACAGTAACCCGCGAGCCTTTTCGTAATCAAGGCCGCTTAACGCAAGGCTTTAGTATTGATGGACAAACGCCTGGGAAAATTGAAGCAATACTGGGCTTAACAGCGCTGAATCCAGCAAACGACCGCGTAATGGTGTGTGGTAGTCCTGCGATGTTGGCGGATACTTGTACACTGTTAGATGCACTTGGATTTATAGCCAGTAAGCATACAGGCGATGTGGCCGACTATGTCATTGAACGGGCGTTTGTAGAAAAATAATGATTTAAACCAATGAAGACGCAGTCTATTGCCTGAAAAATTAATATTGCTTTGATTTCTCATTTAAATAAAAGCCCACCATTATTTAATACTAAGTAATGGTGGGCTATTTTTATACGTTAAATATAAATATTAGCACACAATGATTTTCTTTCATTTGTATTATTTGGGATTTCACTGAATGTATTTGTGATCATTGCTTTAATTTCTAGTTTCTTTAAATTTTTTATATCATAATTTTTTAAATGATCAGGATAGGTTACAACATTGGCTTTATAATAACCTGCTACAGGAATTGTAAAGCTGGTACTTACGAAACGTTCCACACGACCTCCTCCTAATAATTGTTGTTCTGTGCCTTTAGAAGAGTAATCATACGTGCTAAGATTAATATAATCCCTATCATAATCTCCCTCATTGGCATCAGTTTTAATACTTATTATTGCTTCAACTGGAACTTTTTTGTCGTCATTGCCGCAGACGGCAGCATAAAGATATGCTACTTGCCCCTTATTAAAATACACACGCGGTGTCCTACAAGTATTTTTGAAAGAATCAAAAATCAAAAAAGGTTGAGTTGTTTTTATGTCCATTGAAAAATTACTCTCTACATCACACCGCGCGGTTTTCGGATCTACTTGCGTAGATGCCGCACTGGCTTGCGTAGATAGCAGCAGTCCTGATGACAATAGCATTGCCGATGCAAGGCTAAGAATGGTTTTTTCGTGGAATTTTTTCATAATTATTTCCTAGTTTGAATGTTGATAAATTAACTAATAGCTCACTTGATAAATATAAGTGAACGGCTTGATTATATTTAAGGAATGGTCTAAAGCAGGGCTATTTTATAATTAAAGCATCATCACATAATGATGTAAAGAATTCATCGCGCGGAATGTCCCGCGGATTATTTGTGATGAAAGCTCTAGCTTCTAGTAGCTTTAATTTTTTTACATCATAATTCTTTGAATGATCAAGATATGTTACGATATTGGCTACATAGTAACCTGCTACAGGAATTGTAAATGCGTTGTGCATCAAACGTTCTGGACGACCCACTCCTTGCTGCTCTGTACTTTTAAAAAAGTTACTGTATATACTAAGATTAATATAAGACCTATCATAATCACCTTTTTCTGCAGCAGTCTTAATGCTTACTATTGCTTCAGCTGGAACAGATCTGTCGTCATTGCCGCACACGGCAGCATAAGTGTGTGCTATCTGACCCTTGTTAAAATACATACGAGGTGTTCTGCAGCTGTTTTTGAAAGAGTCAAAAATCAAAAAAGGTTGAGTTATTTTTGCATCTACTGCAGACTTACTTCTTATATCACACCGCTGATAAGGTACATCGACTTGCGTAGATGTCGCACTGGCTTGCATAGATAGCAGCAGTCCTGATGACAATAATATTGCCGATGCAACGCTAACAACAGTTTTTTTGTGAAATTTTTTCATAATTATCTCTGTTTGAGTTTTTTATTAGTACTACTACTTACTATTTTACGAAACTTTTTTCAAAACGATTAAAAAACGATTAAAAAACGATTAAAAATATGTTTCTAAGCTTTTAAATTTAAATTTAAATCAAGATTTTCAAAATTTAAGGATTTTAAAGGTGTTTTAAATCCTGTTTTATCTTTTTATCTTAAAAATCCTGATTCTAAATATTATTTATAGAATTAACTATTTTTAAAATCATTTTTTTCGTATAAACAGTATTTTGAAAAAAGTCTAATCTATCAATCGCATAATGATCTTAAATGTTCTTTATTTGGAATTTCAATTGGATTATCTGTGATGAAAGCTCTAACATCCACTTGTCTTTGAGTTTTTTTAGGAGTAACGTTATTAGTTCTAATAAAATCAAGATCAGTCATCCAAATACGAGCTTTATAATTACCTGACTCGGTTACAACAAAGTTGTCTTTTACGATATGCATTTTGCGTCCATTCCCAATAGCTTGGTCTTCTGTTCTTTTCATCGCGACTGTTTTTGAAAAGTAATCGGGTGTTTTTTTGGTTAAAATAATTCTAGCTTCAACAGGGTTATATTTTTTTTTATCGCTACAAATAGCCCCATAATAATAAACTTTAGTACCCTTCTCAAAAAAGATTTGATCTGTGTCGCACAAAGTATCTGCCATTAAGCTGTTTCCTGATCCAGAAGTATTTACTATAATTGTTGCATCACACCGCTTATAATCCGCACTGGCTTGCATAGATAGCAGCAGTCCTGATGAAAATAGCATTGCCGATGCAAGGCTAATAATGGTTTTTTCGTGGAATTTTTTCATAATTATTTCCTAGTTTGAGTTTTTTATTAGTACTACTACTTACTATTTTACGAAACTTTTTTCAAAACGATTAAAAAACGATTAAAAATACGTTTCTAAGCTTTAAAATTTGAGTTTAAATCAAGATTTTAAAAATCTAAGAATTTTAAAGGTATTTTAAATCCTATTTTATTTTTTTATCTTAAAAATCCTGATTCTAAACATTATTTATAGAATAAATCGTTTTTAAAATCAATTTTTTTCGTATAAACAGTGTTTTAAAAAACGTCTAATCTATCAATCGCATAATGATCTTAAATGTTCTTTATTTGGAATTTCAATTGGATTGTCTGTAATAATTGCTCTAATTTTAACTAATCGTGTAGGCTTTGTTTTAAGATCAACATTACTCACAAAAACCTCAGCCGTATAATTTCCTGATGCAGGCACTATAAATTGACCTGTTACTAAGTGGGCTGTTCTACCTAGATTAACTAATTGATCCTCCGTTCGTTTGATGACAATTTCAGCTGCTTGATTTGGGTCAGTCGGGTGTTCAAGATAAACACCTATTTGAGCCTCGGCTAAGTTGCTTCTGCGGTTATCACTACATACCGCTCCATAGTAGTAAGCTACTTTACCTAAAGTAAGTGGCACTGGGTCTGTTAAACAAAAAGCCTGACTTGAGTCAAAGGGTCTCGTGACTGTTTTTTCTAATACACACCGCTTATAATCTGCACTGGCTTGTGTAGATATCAGCATACCTGATGACAATAACACTGCCGATGCAAGGCTAAAAATGGTTTTTTTGTGGAATTTTTTCATAATAATTTCTAAGGTTAATATGTATTAATATTTAAAATTAATATTTAAAATTAATATTTAAAATCAAGGTTTTAAACCAAGGTTTTAAATTTAGTTTTGGTGTTTTGTCCAGTCATAACCACACAAAGATTGTAAATGTTCTTGATTAGGGATTTCACTCGGGTTATCTGTGATGATTGCTCTAAGTATTACTGCTCTTTTAGGCGATGTGTCTTGAATACTGGTCATAGAATCAATGCTAGTCATAGCTATACCAGCAGAATAATTAGCAGGTTCAGGTGCTATAAAAGTTCCTGACACAATATGAGCTAACTGCCCTGATTTTAAGCGTTTTCTCTCTGTTTTTTTAGTCAATTTAGTCAGTTCAACTGATGGATAGTTGCCTGATTTAGCATAAACCTTAACAATAGCTTCAACAGGGTTTTGATTGTTTTCATCACTACAAATAGCACCGTAATAATGACTTATGGCTTTAGCTTTCAATGGTATGGCTTTTGTTACACACTGAAAATGAGAAAAAGGGTTTTTATAACCCAAACCAACATAACTAGGACTACTCACGCCCCCTTCTTGATAGCATCGCTGATAAGCTGCGCTGGCTTGCGTAGATATCAGCATACCTGATGACAATAACATTGCCGATGCAAGGCTAAGAATGGTTTTTTTGTGGAATTGTTTCATAGTAGTCTCCTAGTTTAATAAGTATTAGCTTGAATAAGCATCAACTTAAGTTAGTTAGCGTGAATGTCTTTATCACCCACTTTTATTTAATTTTGTATATTAATATTTATTAATAAGCTTATATAAAATTAAGTATCCCGATTGTATACTAAATATAGATATAAATTGATATTAATTTATTTAAACAAATATTTAAACAAATATTTAACTGTGTTACTTACATATTGTTTATGGAACTTTTTTAAAGCCGTATTTATAAAAAAAGCCTTGATTTTCAAGGCTTAAAAATATATTTACTATACTTTTATTAACTATATTTTTAGTTAATTTTAGGAGGTTTACTCTATAATTGATAGTATAAACACTATGAATTATATGAATTTTATATATTTAATAGACAGGAAATCTAGCCGTTAAAGCTTTGACACTGGCACGTACTCGGTTTAAATTGTTAATATCATAAGGTGAGTCCAAAACATCAGCAACTAGATTAGCGACTGCTATTGCTTCAACTACACCAAAGCCACGCGTAGTCATAGCTGGCGAACCCAAGCGAATACCACTGGTCACCATTGCTTTTTCAGGGTCATTAGGAATGCCATTTTTGTTGCAGGTAATATAAGCACTGTCTAGAATTTTTTCAGCGTCTTTACCCGTAATGCCTTTAGGACGCAAATCAACTAGCATTACATGGCTTTGCGTACCACCACTGACAATACGTAAGCCTCTTGATACTAAAGTGTTTGCCATCGCATTAGCATTTTCAATGACACGGTGCTGATAAATTTTAAATTCAGGTGTTAAAGCTTCTTTAAAAGCAACCGCTTTGGCAGCGATGACGTGCATCAGTGGGCCTCCTTGCAAACCTGGAAACACGGCACTGTTAATTACTTTTTCGTGCTGTGCTTTCATTAAAATAATGCCACCACGTGGACCACGTAAACTTTTATGGGTAGTACTTGTCACTACATCAGCATACGGTACTGGATTTGGATAAACACCAGCAGCAATAAGACCCGCATAATGTGCCATATCTACCATAAAAATCGCACCGATTTCTTTAGCAATATTGGCAAACCGTTCAAAGTCAATGTGTAGACTATAAGCTGATGCCCCCGCAATAATGAGCTTTGGTTTATGTTCACGGGCTTTGGCTTCCATCGCTTCATAATCAATCACTTCATTTTTATCTAAGCCATAGCTCACAACATTAAACCATTTACCGCTCATATTTAAGGGCATACCGTGGGTTAAATGGCCGCCTTCAGCTAAACTCATACCCATAATGGTATCACCAGGCTGTAAAAAAGCTAAAAAAACCGCTTGATTAGCACTCGCACCACAATGGGGTTGCACATTAGCACACTCCGCACCAAATAGTTGTTTAGCACGGTCAATGGCTAATTGTTCGGCAATATCAACAAACTCACAGCCACCATAATAGCGGCGACCAGGATAGCCTTCGGCATATTTATTCGTTAGTTGGCTACCCTGTGCTGCCATAACCCGTGGACTGGCATAGTTTTCACTGGCAATTAGTTCAATATTATGTTCTTGACGGGTAGTTTCATGGCTAATAGCTGCCCATAACTCGGGGTCAAATTGGGCTAATGTAGGCTGTTCAGAAAATTGTGGAAACATGGCAAGTCCTTTGTTAGGCTTAAAAGATTAAGGTAATTTAAAAGAACCATCAGCCCAGACGTGCGAGAAATAAACTTTGCTTCACGGTGTTAGCTCACCTCACTGCAACGATTAATTAGACAAATTGCAGCTTCCGTCAGTCACAAAGTATTGATGGATTGCGTATTTTAGCGGTATTTTAAGCGTTGTTATACAAACTATCTATAAGGTTATGGGTAGGGCTATTAATACGTTTGTTATATAAATAATTATTAAAAGTAAAAATCAGGATTTTTAAGATTAAAGGAAAGCTAGGATTAAAAATCTTTAAAATCTTTAAAATCTTTAAAATCTTTAAATTCTGAAAATCTTGATTCAAACTTTAAGTTTTGAAAGAAGTCTATTAATTAAATCAGTTAAATCAATTAAATCAGTTAAACAAATTAAATGGCTCAATCCCCATTATTGCACCTGTGCTTGGCTGCACAATCACGGTATAAATAGTGTATTTGATTTTTAAAGGCAGCACCAAAGCCTCTTTGGGATATTTTTTTTGCAAACCTATATAACGTGTCTGCATAAGT
>JAYWHD010000096.1:0-2984 GCA_043777895.1 Betaproteobacteria bacterium
GAAGAAGATGATGGGGCATTATTAGACGAGTTAGACAAAAAAATTAAATCTGCACAGATGCCCAAAGAAGCTTTAGACAAAGCCAAGGCTGAACTAAAAAAACTGAAAATGATGCATCCTATGTCATCAGAATCATCAGTAAGTCGTAACTATTTAGAGGTGATGGTGCAATTGCCTTGGAAAGAAAAGTCTAAATTAAATTTAGATTTAAACAGTGCACAAGCTACTTTAGATGCGGATCATAACGGCTTAGAAAAAGTAAAAGACCGTATTGTTGAGTATTTGGCCGTACAACAACGGGTTGATAAAGTCAAATCGCCTATTTTATGTTTGGTAGGTCCACCCGGTGTAGGTAAAACCTCTTTAGGTCAGAGTATCGCTAAGGCGACAGGTCGCGAGTATGTTCGTATGGCTTTAGGTGGGGTACGTGATGAATCAGAAATCCGAGGGCATAGACGCACGTATGTGGGGGCTTTACCAGGCAAAATTTTACAAAATTTAACTAAAGCAAAGGTTAAAAATCCTTTATTCTTATTAGATGAAATAGATAAAATGGGTGCAGATTGGCGGGGCGATCCAGCCAGTGCTTTGCTTGAAGTATTAGATCCAGAACAAAACCATACTTTTCAAGACCATTATATTGAAGTAGATTTTGATTTATCTGATGTAATGTTTGTTGCAACAAGTAATTCGCTCAATATTCCGCCTGCATTACTAGATCGTATGGAAATTATTCGTTTATCGGGTTATACCGAAGATGAAAAAACTGACATTGCTTTGAAACACTTATTACCTAAACAGTTACAATTAAATGGTCTGTTGCCCGGTGAGTTACAGTTAGATGAGTCTGCTGTACGTGAGATTTTGCGTCATTACACCCGTGAAGCGGGGGTGCGTTCTTTAGAGCGTGAGCTAGGTAAAATTTGTCGTAAAGTAGTTAAGCGGGCTGTTTTAAATACATGTGTAGCCACTGTTGCTTTAAAAACGGAGGCAGTATCTAAAAAATCTAAAAAATTACCTGTTAATCAAAACATTGATACCGTATTGTTATGTACAACCGTTTCGGCTGCTGATATAGAAATTTACTTAGGCGTTAAAAAATACAGTTACGGCCTAGCAGAAAAAACTAATCAGGTGGGACAAGTAGCAGGCTTAGCTTGGACTGAAGTAGGTGGTGAATTATTAACTATTGAAGCCATTAGTATGCCAGGAAAAGGTTTAATCGTGCGTACAGGGTCATTGGGCGATGTGATGAAAGAAAGTGTTGATGCTGCACGTAGTGTAGTTCGTTCGCGAGCTAATTTACTGGGCATTGCTGATGATGCTTTTGAGAAAAAAGACTTGCATATTCATGCCCCCGAAGGAGCAACCCCTAAAGACGGTCCTTCAGCAGGTATTGCTATGACAACGGCTATGGTATCAGCTTTGACTGGTATTCCTGTGCGAGCCGATGTGGCAATGACAGGTGAAATTACTTTACGGGGTGAGGTGTTGGCTATCGGTGGTTTAAAGGAAAAACTATTAGCTGCCTTGCGTGCTGGCATTAAAACTGCGATTATTCCGCATGAAAATATGAAGGATTTAGTGGATATTCCTAACAATGTAAAACAACATTTAATTATTAAGCCCGTGCAATGGATTGACCAAGTTTTAGAAATCGCTTTGGAAAGAATGCCTTCACCTGTGTTAAAAGAGGTTAAAACAGACTCCATTACACCATTAGTATTGACAGCCCCAAAGCTTAATCGCCGTGTTAGGAAGCCATCAGTAGCTTGAGGCTTAAATAATGGCTGATGCTGTGAAATAGTACTTATCGTGTCATTGTTGTTACAATCTTGCCATTAATCATTAATTAGTTTTTTAATTGATTCTTTAATTGATTCTTTAATTGATTGATTAACTTTGATAAATCTTAGGACTGTAGAACTTACTTAGAAAGAATAACTTACTTTATTCTCCCCGCAGGGAAGAGTAATAAGCTAAGCTTTTTTACCATTTTTACGTAAGACTTAGTTAAATATATACATATATATGTATATATTTATATATGTATATATGTATGTAAACATTAATTAATCAATATCAAATGTAAATTGTTTGACTTAATCGTATTTTTTTATGTGCATCTCGCACTTTATTTACTTGGAGTATTTATGAATAAGACAGAATTAATTGAACACATTGCAACAGAAGCCGATTTAACAAAAGCGGCTGCAGGACGTGCTTTAGATGCGTTTATTGAAGGTGTTAAAGAAACACTAAAAGCGGGCGAAGAGGTAGCTTTAATCGGTTTTGGCACATTTACTGTTTCTGAACGACCTGCACGCACGGGACGCAATCCAAAGACAGGTGAAGAAATTACAATTAAGGCAGCTAAAGTACCTAAGTTTCGTCCAGGTAAAGGTTTAAAAGACAGTGTTAATTAGTTATTACTAATCTTATACTAGACTTCTCTTAAAACTATTAAGAATATGCCTTAACTTTTAATCCTTAATCCTTAATCTAAGGCTACTTTTTTGATAAATAAAAGTTTTAAAAGAAGTCTACTAAATAAAAAACGTAATTCACAAATACAGTGTACAATAATACTTACAAATTTCTTGCTATATAACTACTATTTAATATAGCTTTAAATGTGTACAATAAGCCAATAAGTATAACTTTACAAAAGTTATATTTAAGTTTAAAATGTTATATCAGTACATCGGGTTCTTAGCTCAGTTGGTAGAGCGGTGCCCTTACAAGGCATAGGTCGGGAGTTCGAGCCTCTCAGGACCCACCAATATACTAAATACTATTTATTTTAAATAGAATACACAAAGCCGATTGGTTACCAATTCGGCTTTTTTGTTTAATGTTTTAGAGTAAAACACAATTTTATAATTGTTTATAATTTTTTGGATTCAATATGTTTGATATTATTCGCAACAACCGCCGTCTTCTCCAAGTCCTTTTACTTTTATTGATTCTGCCTTCATTTGCTT
>JAYWHD010000097.1:0-8267 GCA_043777895.1 Betaproteobacteria bacterium
TCACTGTGTAACAACACAATATCAGGTATAGGTAAGCCGTCTGTTTTGTAAGTATTGGCTAAACGTTCTTCTATGACACGAACGACATCATAACCAAAATAACCTGCTAAACCACCGCAAAATCTAGGTAAACCTTTAATAGGTAAAGCGACATACCGTGCTTGATAATCGGTAATAAATTGTAAAGGATCGCCTTGATAGGTTTCTAGTACAACGCCATTATTAATGACTTCAGTACTACATCCACCGAGTGATTCAGGCTTAATCGTACAACGCAAATGTTGCTGGCAGGGCAAACCAATAAAGCTATAGCGACCACTGTGTTCGCCACCGATTACACTTTCTAATAAAAAAGTATTGGGGGCGTTGGCTAATTTTAAATACAGTGAGAGTGGGGTGTCTAAATCGGCTATTACATTGCAAGTTAAAGCAACACGGTTAAATCCTTGGGCAGCATAAGCATAAAAAGTATCAGCATTGATGTTTAATGAGGTCATAATCAGTCGTATAAAGTCAAAAGGCTTATAAAAATATTCTTGATTATATCGGTGTCACATAAATTACATAGCAGTAACTATGAGTAGTGGTTAAAATTAGGTGTTTAGTATAAATAATAACGATAACAATAATAACAATAATAACAATAATAACGATAATAACGATAATAACGATAATAACGATAACAATAAATATACACACGATAAATAAGAAATACAAAATACAAAATAACAATAAGTAATCAACTTAAAATCTTACATGAAAAAAATAATATTAAATGCAATGAGAGCTTGGACAATTATTTGTATTACTTTACGATACCGCCTAGATTTAGTGGCACAAGATGACGATGTGTTTGGTAGACATGCACCCGCTTGGTTAAAACTGTTAAGATATTTATCCTTTTTACCTGCCCCCAGCCATTCTCGCGGAGAACGCCTAAAATTGGCATTGGTAGCACTAGGGCCTATTTTTGTAAAATTAGGTCAAACGTTGTCTACCCGTCGTGATATGTTGCCTGTCGATATTGCTGATGAATTAGCACAATTACAAGATAGAGTACCGCCTTTTTCTAGTGAGCAAGCTGTTGATATTTTAACGCAAGCGTACCAACAACCACCTAGTAAAATATTTGCTGATTTTGATGAAACACCGATTGCCAGTGCTAGTATTGCCCAAGTCCACCGTGCTACTTTGCATACGGGTGAATATGTTGCCGTCAAAGTGTTACGGCCCGGGATTTTGGCACAAATTGAGCAAGATTTAGCTTTAATGTTAATGGCAGCCCAGTGGTTACAAAATCGTAGTGCTGATGGCAAACGGTTAAGGCCTTTAGAGGTGGTTCAAGAGTTTAATACCGTATTACACGGTGAATTAGACTTGATGTTAGAAGCAGCGAATTGTGACCAGCTTAGGCATAACTTTCCACCGAATACCGCACGTGGTGATTTATTGTATGTACCGAATGTCTTTTGGGATTACTGCCGTAAAACGGTTTTAGTGACTGAATGGGTCAATGGTATTCAAATTAACCGTTTAGATGACTTACAAGCAGCGGGGGTTAATTTACAAAAACTGGCTTCTGACGGCGTAGAAATTTTCTTTACCCAAGTCTTTACAGATGGCTATTTTCATGCTGATATGCATCCTGGTAATATTTTAGTAGACATCACCCCTAATATTAAACATTTTGGCCGTTATATTGCCTTAGATTTTGGCATTATGGGTACTTTATCTGACATAGATAAGCATTATTTAGCACATAACTTTTTAGCTTTTTTTAGAAGAGACTATAAAGCAGTCGCACAGCTACATGTAGACAGCGGTTGGGTACCTGCCAGTACGCGGGTTGATGACTTGGCTATGGCAATTCGTGCGTGTTGCGAACCATTTTTTAATAAACCTATTAAAGATATATCCTTAGGTTTAGTATTAATGCGTTTGTTTGATGCAAGCCGTCGTTTTAATGTAGAGATTCAACCGCAATTGGTACTATTGCAAAAAACTTTACTCAATACAGAAGGCTTAGGACGAAGTTTGAACCCAAACTTAGATTTATGGCAAACGGCACAGCCGATTTTAGAGCGTTGGATGAAAGCCCAATTAGGCTGGCCTTCATTTAAACAACGTTTAATGCGTGAAGTACCACAATGGGCTGAATTACTACCAGAAATTCCGCGTTTGTTACATGGTGGTTTAGCTGCTTTAGCCCATAATAAATCAAACAATACCAGTACCTATGCTATTGAATCATTACATTCATTGGTTCAGCAATTACAGTATCAGTATGACGTACAACGCCGTTGGTTATGGTTAAGTTATGTTATGCTTATATTGATTTTAGCAATATGCTTAGGCTTAACCTATATTTTATTTAATACATACTTTATTTAATACATACTTTTTTAATCATATTTTATTTAATACATACTTTATTTAATACATACTTTATTTAATATGTTTTGTTTAACATATATTTTTATTTTATTTAACTTTTAAAGGCGACTATGACTTCTACACCGACTACTGTTTCTATGGTTGCTTTAACCGAGTTTGAAATTATCCAGCATTATTTTAATAATGAAACTCATTCATCATTTGTTGAATTAGGTGTGGGTGATGATTGTGCCGTATTTGTACCGACAATCGGTAAAAAAACCTTGGTTTCAGTGGATATGCTGATTGAAGGACGGCATTTTTTAGCCAGTGCTTCACCTGAATGGATTGCTCATAAGGCGTTAGCAGTTAATTTATCTGATTTAGCCGCTTGCGGGGCAACGCCTAAAGCTTTTTTGTTAAGCTTAGGGTTACCACAACAGTTAGCGACTGATGAATGGTTAGCACCTTTTGCACAAACACTACAACAATTGGCTGCAAAATATGGTTGTATTTTGGCAGGCGGAGACACTACGCGTACTGATATATTGACTATTAGTATTACTGTTATCGGTGAATCGCCCGCTCCAATTATGCGTAGTGGTGCACAAGCAGGCGACATAGTATGGGTAAGCGGTACTGTGGGTGATGCCGCTTTAGCTTTAGCCATGGCACAAGACCAACACCTTACTTTTACCGATAGCCTTAGTGATGTACAAGTCGCTCATTTAAGTCAAAAGTTACATACGCCCAGCCCTCGTGTTAAATTAGGCTTGGCTTTGCGGGGTTTAGCGACCAGTGCAATTGATATTTCCGATGGTATTGCGGGTGATATACGGCATATATTAAAAGCCAGCGATGTTGATGCTTTAATTGATGTAGACGCACTGCCATTGAGTCTTGAGTTACGCTTGGCACAAGTCGCGGGCATTGACATATTGCCATTAGCCTTGTCAGGTGGCGATGACTATGAATTATTGTTTACAAGCAGTAGCCATAACCGTCAAGCTGTATTAGACGCTGCCGCTAATGTAGGTGTTCATGTAACGCCTATTGGGAATATCAGTACTTGTGAAGCTTTATTGCCTACAGTCAGATATTGTGATGATCAAGGACGCGTTATTGATTATAAATTCAAGGGTTACCAACATTTTTAAATATATTTAATTGCTTTAAAATGGGGCTAATTAGGTTTAATAATTAAATAAAACATTGCTATTTCAGTATGCTTAAAGTATAAATTTACAGAAAATTCTTAGTAAAATAAGGCTTATCTTAGATAAAAAATACAATAATTATTGTTAAGTAGCAATACCTTAAATAAATTTAAGTAATACCGTTAAAATGCTTAAATGACTTATTT
The DNA here is from genome assembly GCA_043777895.1 of Betaproteobacteria bacterium. Lineage (GTDB taxonomy): Bacteria > Pseudomonadota > Gammaproteobacteria > Burkholderiales > Burkholderiaceae_C > JBDLSY01. Next base: position 3,737 of record JAYWHD010000097.1, read on the forward strand.
AAACTCAAATTCACCCAATCGTTCTGAACACACCCATTCTTCTGAACCCGTCCGTATCTCTAAACGAATGTCTGAATTAGGTATGGCATCACGCCGTGAAGCGGACTATTGGTTAGAACAAGGATGGGTTTTAGTCGATGGCGTACCTGCTGTGTTAGGGCAGAAAGTATTGCCTTCACAAAAAATTACTTTGCAACGTGCAGCACATACTCAGCAAGCGACACAAGTTACCTTTTTATTACACAAGCCCATTGGTTATGTCAGTGGTCAAGCGGAAGATGGCTATCAAAATGCGGCTGCTTTAATTACGGCAGGAAACCGTTGGGCAGGGTGTGCTGCACCCCAGAAGTTTAATTTTTCTCAATTAAAAGGGCTTGCACCAGCAGGTCGCTTAGACATTGATTCAACAGGCTTATTGGTTTTAACGCAAGACGGACGTATTGCTAAATTATTAATTGGTGAAGACAGCGGCATTGAAAAAGAATATTTAGTACGTGTACAGTATATGCGTGGTCGCGAAGGCGAGCGTTTGCCTGAATCTGCTTTGCAAAAACTACGCCACGGCTTAGAATTAGATGGCAAGCTACTTAAACCTGCCATAGTAGAATGGCAAAATGATGACCAGTTACGCTTTGTATTAACCGAGGGTAAAAAGCGACAAATTCGGCGTATGTGTGAGTTAGTCGGCTTAAAAGTATTGGGCTTAAAGCGAGTAGGTGTTGGCAGTGTATTGTTGCGTGATTTACCCATGGGACAATGGCGTTACTTGCAAGCAGGTGAACGGTTTGACAATGAATTAAAACGTAAAGCGGCAATACAAGCCGTCAGTTCGGGTGATGTACGTTTTGCTAGGCAGGCAGTCCAAGAAGATTATGAGGCAGTTTATGGTGATTTACGTGCAGTTGAACCAAAACGTAAGTTAAATATCGCACCCCAATCTATTGTGCAAGGTCGCCCACGTGAGCGGTATTTTGCTGATACAACGGCTGATGTACGGCAGCGTCCCAGCCGTCCATCGACACGTACTGGCGACCGTAAACCCGTTAAAACAAATATTCGCTCACGCTAAATTGTTTTTCTGAAATAAATAAATGTATAAATAAATGTACAAATAAGTGGTATTAATACACACTAATACACACTAATAAATACGCTTGTCTATATTTAAAATAGTCAAAATTTGTACTGAAATCTCTTCTATACTTTTAGTCGTTGAGCTAAGCCATTGAATCTCGTGGCTACGCATCATACTTTCTGCGGCGTGCACTTCATAGCGACAATTATTCAATGCGGCATAATGGCTGTTAGGACGGCGTTCATGACGAACCTCTGCTAAGCGTTCGGGCGTAATAGTTAAGCCAAATAGTTTGTGTTTATACTTAATTAAATGCGGTGGTAAAATATTGCGTTCAAAGTCTTCAGGGATTAATGGATAATTAGCTGCTTTTAAACCGTATTGCATCGCCAAATATAAACTGGTCGGCGTTTTTCCTGAACGTGACACGCCTACCAAAATAATATCAGCTTGATCTAAATGGATATGGCTTTGCCCGTCATCATGGGCTAGGGAATAATTAATCGCTTCAATACGGTCTTTGTACTCTTTTGCATCAGCCGTAGAATGGCTTCGTCCAATGGAATGGGTCGATTTAATAGCAAATTCTTGCTCTAAAGGTTCAACAAAACTTTGGAATAAATCTAAGTGAAAGCCATTGGCACGCTTAACAATAGCATTGATTATTGGATTAACTAAAGTAGTAAACACAATGGCTTTGCGGCCTTCAGCACGGGTAATATCGTTTATTTTTAAGACGGCATCGTACGCTTTGTCTTCGTTATCAATAAAGGGTATTCTTTGCTGCCTAAGGTTCATACCTTCAAATTGAGTTAATACAGAATGCCCCAAAGTTTCAGCTGTTACCCCTGTACTATCTGATACATACACGATTGTGCGGTAGTTATTTGGGGCGTCAATGGAGTTAAATATATTTAAATTAGGCATAAATAAGTATTTTTTATTAATAGGACTTACGCAAAAATAAGGATTTGACTGATGTATTCGCCGTATAGAGAGCAAATAATAAGATGCTTTACTGTTTTTCAGTTTTAATTAAACTTATTTAACTGTAGAAAGATGGTGATGTGGTTGTAAGTAAAACTCTGGCGAAATACACTGCATCTCATACTCAATCCACGATTTTACTTCACTCAGTAGTTGTTCAGATTCTTTATTGATTGATGAAATCGGTTTACCAATAGAGACTGTAATTAAACCAGGTTGTTTTAACCAAGCCCGTCTTGGCCACAACGCACCTGCATTGTGTGCAATTGGAATAACAGGTACACCTAAATGAATCGCTAACCGAGTTCCACCTGATTTATAAGCCGTCTCTGCACCGATTGTTGTTCGTGTTCCTTCAGGAAACATAATGATACTGCGGCCATTATCAATTACGGTACGACTAGCCAATTTGACTTGTTCAAAGGCAGCTACACGTTGTGTACGGTCAATGGCTATCCATTTTAAAGATTTCAATCCCCAACCAAACAATGGAATCCAGTTTAATTGTTTTTTATAGACAAATACGGGTGATGATTCTAAAAAACCACATAGGAAAAAGGTCTCCCAAGTACTTTGATGCTTAGGCATTAAAACTGCACCAGCCCCATACTGGGGTAAATACTCTAAACCTTTAATATGCCAACGAATGCCTAAAATCCAACGGGCTGCATGAACCGCTAAACGTGGCCAAAACCGTAAAACTGCAAAGCGAGTAGAAACTGGACACAACCATAGCGGAATCGCTAATGCTGCAAAAGGAATCACAGTGATAAGGCAATACAATACATATACACAGGCACGTAAATTAAGCAATAGTAAACGAAGAAATACCATCATAAATACCTTTATATTTTATTTATATTATCTTTAATATATCTTTTTATTTTTTTATTATATATATAATATATTTATAATATTTTTATAGTTTTTATACTATAAATTCAAATAACTAATTGACTTAAATCAGCGACTTGATTCATCGCATAGTGTAAATTTGCTAGCAAAGTTTGACGGTTCAAACGAAGTTGTTCATCATCAACATTGACCATCACCGTTTCAAAAAAAGCATCAACAGATGGTTTTAATACGGCTAACATTTGTAAACTTTCTGTATATTGCTTTGCTATGAAAGCGGCTTGTGCCTTTACTGCGACTATTTTTAAGGCTTCATATAATTGTTTTTCAGCCGCTTCAAGTAATAACGCTGGATTCACTGCCTCTATTGTTTGATTAAATGTATTAGTTTGATTGATTGGATTGATTGGATTGATTTGATTATTATCAATATTTATTTTTTTCAAAATATGATAAATACGTTTATTAGCTGCGGCTAAAGTGGGTGCTTCTGGCAAATCAGCAAATATTTTTACCGCGACTAAGCGTGCATTAATATCATGCAGCACTGTCGGGCGGTTATTTAATACAGCATCAATGGTTTGAATACTATAGCCTTGTTCACGCAATTGTCCTGATAATCTATCATAAATAAACGTTTCTAAATGGCTTAAAGAATGCGTTAATAAACCTGTAGTAAATACGTCAGCCGTCTGTACAATTAAATCTTTTAAATTTAAAGGTAAAGTGTTTTCTACCAATAAACGAATGACACCTAAAGCATGTCGGCGTAAGGCAAAAGGGTCTTTATCACCAGTCGGCAATGCACCCATACCAAATAGTCCAACTAAAGTTTCTAATTTATCAGCCAAAGCTACTACTACGCCTACCTTATTACGGGGTAAAGTATCACCTGAAAATTTAGGTTTATAGTGATCTTCAATGGCATCGGCAACAATAGAATTTTCGCCATCATACAGTGCGTAATACCGCCCCATTGTGCCTTGTAGCTCTGGAAATTCGCCCACCATATCAGTCAATAAATCAGTTTTAGCCAAAGTAGCAGCACGGTGGGATTGAATAGCTAAGGTATCATCAGTCGGGTTTAACAACATGGCAATACTATGTGCGATACTTGCTACGCGAATAGTACGTTCACCTTGTGTGCCTAATTGATTGTGGTAAACCACTTTACTTAGACTTGCTACACGGCTATGCAAAGTTTTTTTACGGTCTTGGTCAAAAAAGAATTTTGCATCAGACAAACGTGGTCTAATCACACGTTCATTGCCAGTAATCACTTGACTGGCATCAGCAGGGCTAATGTTACTCACTACTAAAAAATGATGGGTTAATGCCTGTTTTTCATCAAGTAAGGGAAAGTACTTTTGATTCGCCTTCATAGTTAAAATTAAACACTCTTGAGGAATGGCTAAAAATTCAGGGTCAAATGTACACGGCAATACATTGGGTTGCTCCACTAAAGCGGTTACTTCATCTAATAATGCGGCATCTTCAATCGGGTAAATATTACCTAAAGCAGCCGATTGTGCGGCTAATTGCGTAACAATCATCGCGCGGCGTTTACTAAAATTAGGGATAACCGCCCCCCGTGTTTCTAATAAATTTTCATAA
>JAYWHD010000098.1:0-22712 GCA_043777895.1 Betaproteobacteria bacterium
TCTATGATTTGGGCTTATGCAAACAATAGAAGTGATAGTGTTAAAGTGCAGTATAAAACCGATATAGATGGTAGAAACTGTACTATAGTCAATATGCCGCCTAGAGATGAACGGCTGAATACATCGTTGGCTAACTTAACAAACTTACAAAGAAACACGCGTTATTATTATGATGTACTTGTTAATAATTCAATTGCTGAATCGGGGACATTTAGGACCACATCAGGCGATAAAACCTTTAAATATGTTTTAGCCTCTTGTATAAGGAGACAAAAAGATGAAGAACAAATCGCATTCGTAAAAGCTAAAGAGCTTAAGCCTGATTTAATGCTTTTATTAGGTGACAATGTTTATTCAGATACAGTTGATAGAGGTTCAAAGCTAAATTCTCATAAACTACAACGTAACATTAGAAACTTTAAAAATATAATTAAAGACGTACCTACGTATGCGACTTGGGACGACCATGATTTTGGAATAAATGACTCAGGTGGAAGCAATACAGATGAAAGTGCAGCTAGGAATGCTTTTATGGATGTTTGGGCTAATCCAGGGTATGGCACGAATAATCAAGGTGTTTACTACTCGTTTAAACGAGGCGATGTAGAATTTTTTATGTTAGATGGCCGTTCTTTTAAAAAGCTTGGTAAAGATTTTTTGGGGGTTGACCAATTAAACTGGTTAAAAAATAAGCTGTCTGAATCTAATGCCGTATTTAAAGTATTAGCCGTGGGACAAGTATTTAACGAAGAAGATCAATCTTGGGCTAATGCACCTGATGAAAGAAAAAATCTGTTAAATTTTATCAAAGATAGAAAAATAAAAGGTGTTATTTTACATTCAGGCGATGTTCATAGTAATAGATACATCAATCACGAAAAGAGACGGGGTATAGAAGTAGGTTACCCCGTGATAGAGATAGTCTCCTCTGGTATGGCTTCAAACGGTTCAGATGACTGGGTTATGATAGAGGTGGATACGACTAGTAGTAATAAAAAAGAGAATAGCCTAAAAGTTTTCTACTATAGTAGAACAGACCTAGCAAAGGCTACAGATCAGTCATACAAACCTTCAGTAGACAATTCTAAAGGACCAATAGTGATTATTAAAGGCAGCGAACTAGGCTATTAAAATAGTTTTTAAAATGAATTAATAAAACTATGGTTAAACCTGTTTCAAATTAATCAATAAAGCTATACACACTACTACTAGCTTACAGTGTAGTGGTGTGTATGGACTACAATTTTTATTTAAAATATCAAAAACATATAAAAACATATAAAAACACATAACAATATATAAAAATATATAAAAATATTAAAGCTATTAAAAAGACTAGAAATTTAAACTATTTTTAAAGCAAAGAATATAATAGATTAAAGCGTTGTAAAAACTTTAATTTATTATTAGGAATACTGTATGTTTTGGACTTATGTTTTTTTAGCTATTATTGTTACTTATACTACTGCACGCTTATACCTTATGTTGCGTCATAGTCGCCATATTGCCTGTAACCGCAATGCCGTTCCCAGTGCATTTTCACCCTATATCACTTTAGAACACCATCAAAAAGCAGCTGATTATGCTCAAGCTAAAATCAAGTTTGGTTTAATAGCCTTAGGACTAGAACTGCTCGTTTTGATGGCTTGGACTTTAGGCGGTGGGCTTAGTATGCTAGTAAGTCTATTGTCTGAATTAGATATAAATAATATATGGACAGGCCTACTATTATTAATGGTATTTGGTGTAATTGGGACACTAATAGATTTACCTTTATCTTGGCTAGCACAGTTTAAATTAGAAGCTAGATTTGGTTTTAACCGTAGTACTCAAGCTATTTTTTGGGCTGACACAATAAAAAATCTATTATTAAGTGCAGTCATTGGTCTACCTTTGTTGGGTATATTATTGTGGATTATGCAAACATTGGGGTCTACTTGGTGGGCTTGGGCGGGCAGTCTATTAATTGGATTTAACTTATTGATGCTCTGGGTTTATCCAACGTGGATTGCACCACTGTTTAATAAATTTACGCCTTTAAATGACAATATACTCAAAGCACGTATTGAAGCATTGGCACAGCGGTGTCAATTTAATTTAACCCATATTTTTGTAATGGACGGTAGCAAACGTAGCGGGCATGGCAATGCCTACTTTACAGGATTTGGTAAAAATAAAAGGATTGTTTTTTTTGATACTTTATTAACCCAACTCAATCCAGAAGAAACCGAAGCGGTATTAGCACATGAACTCGGGCATTACCACCACAAACATGTTATTAAACGTATGCTGTGGCTATTTATTAGCCTGTTTATTATGCTGGCAGCTGTGGGTTATTTGATGCAACAACCTATTTTCTTTCAAGCACTGGGCGTACCATTTAAATTAAATGGTGGTAATGAAGCAATGGCTTTACTACTGTTTAGTATGGTATCAGGCTATATTTTGTTTTTCCTAAATCCTATTTCTAATCGCTTAAGCCGAAAGCACGAATTTGAAGCTGATGCTTTTGCAGCCACACACGCCAGTGGTTCAGCGCTACAAAGTGCCTTGGTAGCGATGTACCGTGACAATGCCAGTACGCTTACACCAGACCCCTTATACAGTTTGGTATTTGACAGTCATCCACCAGCCCCTGTGCGTTTGGCTGCTTTACGCAAATTAACCAAGGCAGTGGCGTGAGTACGGCTGTAGCTACTGTTATGGCAGATTATGGTAAACGTACTTTAGTATGGTTAGACAATAAAATTCAAGCGGCTGCACCTCGCCGAGCCAGTTTGCGTTGTGTGGTCGGCGACACCGTTGATGTTGAATTAGACCCCACCTCACACACCTTATGGCTTTCAAAAGTATACCCACGGCGTAATGCTTTATACCGTGCAGACATCACTAAACAAAAATGTTTTGCCGCTAATTTAGATAGCGTTTTTTTGATGTTAGCCCCGCAACCTGCACCCTTATTAGATTTATTAGCACGAACTTTGGTTGCATCGCATACGGCGGGTATACCTCTACACATCATACTTAATAAAACAGACTTGCCTGATTTTGAGGTATTGATACCACTGATTCAAATGTTAGACGCAGCAAATATTCTTTATACTGCACTGACTACCCAGTCTGTAGCATCAGTTAATGCTTTATTGCCCGCCTTGTACGGTAAACGGTGCTTAATTTTAGGTCAGTCAGGTGTCGGTAAATCAAGCTTAATTAATACATTAATTCCCGATGCCCGGGTGCAAACACAAGCATTGTCTAATGCAACGCTCACAGGTAAGCATACAACCACGTCAAGTTATCTGTATCAATCGGGTATAAAAAACAGTCTTGATTCACCTTATTTTGAAGTCATTGATTCACCTGGATTTCAAAACTTTGGTTTAGCCCATGTACCGCCTCATCAGTGGATTGAAGCCTTTACTACGCTAACGCCCAATATTATGAACTGCCGTTTTTATAACTGTACGCATAGACATGAACCCAATTGCGGGATTATTAATGCCCTTTCTCAAGGCTGCAACCACTCTTGGTATAACTTATTACAAGGGCTACACGATGGTCCGCGTCAATAACTTAAAGTTGCATCCTAGTTTTAAAGTAGAATGTGAATTCAGTAACCCATTAACTCTATAACTAATAGCAATATTTTTTAAAGTATAATTATTAGTTATTAACATCAATAAAGCAACTTAATATGAAAAAAATCTTAGCAGTAAGTATGCTATTTTTAGCGACTACATCTATGGCAGCAGGGCCATTTAACTATACTTCAGGTACTGGCGTTAAAAAAGCCGGTGCAAAAGAAGTATCGTTTACAGCGACTTCGCGTATGGGCAAGGAAACGGGTTCATATAATGCCCAAGATTATTATATCGGTGGCGAGTATGGGTTAAATAACCAACTACAGCTTAATGTCTCAACAGGCGTTCGCAGCCACTACATCAGCAATGCCATGCCTGATTATCATAATCTTAACCGCAACCTTGGTTTTAATGGCGGTAAAGTAGGTCTTAAATATAAGTTTAATGACAATGTAGCGGTCTATTTAGGGACTGGATACGGTAAAATTTTTAAAACTACAGGTGACCGTCAAGATGAAGTTGCTATTGACTTAAAAGTTTTTTTGCAGAAAAAAGTTGGCAAGAATACGCTTGCATTTAACATTAATCAAGAATTTGAAACTAGAAAATTCAAAGGTGATAGTGATTGGGGGCATGAGTATAACTTAGAATTAACAGGAGGCATCGCCCGTCCATTAAACAATAATTTCAAAATAGCCCTTGAAACGCGATATCACAGTGAATACCCTGAATACCAAAAGCGTGAACATTGGGCCTTGTTTGTAGGTCCTAGTCTAAGCTATTCAAAAGATAAACTTTCTTGGGCTGCAACTGTTCTACCACAAATTACAGGGCGACCTAAGAGTGGTATGGGTTCTCGCCATTTAATGGAACATGAAAAATTGGAACTTCGCTTTAAAGTGTCTTACGAACTATAAGAAAATAAAAGAAAACGGTAAGAAATACTACGCCGACACCAATTAGTATTTGTCCAGTGTGTTCTTTTATTATGCTGGGCAAATACTGCCTAATACCCGTAAACCCGCTGCCCCTGTTACATTAGGTACATTGGCTGGTAAGCCCAATACACATTGTCGTGCTAACCACGCAAATGCTAAAGCTTCCATTTGTTGCGGTGTGATGCCTATTATGTCTGTCGTAACCACGCTACAAGGTATATAACTTGATAATCGCTGCATTAAATGACGATTATACGCCCCACCACCACAGACTAATAAGCAGCTACATTCTGGTAAATACTGATTGATTGCTTGTGCAATAGTGACTGCAGTTAATTCGCATAGTGTCGCCTGGACATCAGTAGAGGATAGTTTAATGCGTAAATATTCATCACGGCTTAATATAGATTCTAACCACTTAATATTAAATACTTCGCGTCCTGTACTTTTAGGTATGGGTTGTAAAAAATAAGGGTGGGACTGTAAATATGACAATAATCCCTGATGGACTTGCCCACGGGCTGCCCATTGACCGTCTGCATCATACTCTTGGTTTAAATGTTTTTGTATCCAGCTATCCATTAAAACATTGCCTGGCCCTGTATCAAAACCTTGAGTGTGTGTAACGCTTAAAGGGTTTAATACAGTAATATTAGCAAAACCACCGATATTAACAAAGGCTATTGGTTTAGTGATATCAGTGGATAAAGCCGCGTGAAAAGCGGGTACTAAAGGGGCACCTTGCCCACCTGCCGCAATGTCTCTGGCTCTAAAATCGCTAATAACTACGCACTGTAATGCTTCTGCAATGCGTGTCGGCTCAAGTAATTGAATGGTATAAGCCGTTGAGTGATTGCCACACAGTCCTTGCGGTAAATGACGCACGGTTTGACCGTGTATACCAATGGCTGTAACAGCTTGGCTATTTATCAATGCTTCGCGTAACAATTGTTGTAATGCTTGAATATGTAAGTCAGACAATGCAATAGCCGCAACACGGCTACGGTGTAGCTCGTTGATGCCTGTACCATCACTACTTGCTTGTAACGCCAACATTTCAAGCCGCAAATCTAAAGGGTAATCAATACTGACATACGCTAATATACGTGGGCGATTGGGTACAGAAAAGTCTGCCAAAACGGCATCTAAACCATCAAGACTAGTTCCTGTCATAACCCCTATATAGAGATTAGAAGTTGTTGTTAAATAGGGCATCAAGTGTCTCATTAATTACCTAGTTTTTGTATAATATAAAAATAAACCAGTCCAATACTGGCACATATTACCCAGCTCCACAGGGTATGGCTAAAAAAATGTGCGCCACGCATTTGTTGAGTCCAGCCAAATATCAACCCTATTAAGCTGCTTAAGCGCCATATCCATCTGCTTAAACGCAAGGAATAGTCTCTAAACCAAAAGCTTGCAGCAATAAAAGCAAAGCCTGATGAGGCATGCCCGCCCGGAAAACAATGCCCAGCATCAGTAGTATTAATGTTCCATTGCCAATAACTAACGTAAGGGATTACTCCCCCAAATTCACTTAAACTCCATGGACAACTGGTTTGGCTAAAATGTTTTATTATAGTAATGGCTATAGAGGCTAGTAAAATACTAAGCACTAGGTGTATACGGTTTACTTTATGGATATACTTAAACACACCTAAGGGTTGCCATATCATTATGATGACTATGATAAACAATAGACGTGCAATATATTGTCCCGCATCATGAAAAATAAATTTTAATAAATAATTGTTTTGTAATACAAAGCCTGTGTTTGTACCAAACCAGTGGGCTACTGTCATATCGTAACCCATACAATCCCATATTAAAGTAACGGCTAGTATACTTAATACAATCAAACAGTTATTAAGTTTAGTACTTTTAAAATTATTTTTTAACATATTTCCAACATATTGTTTATATTAAATTGATACTAATTATTAATTGATAATAATAGTTGATAATAATAGTTGATAATAATAGTTGATGTTAATATTAATAATTTATTATATTCCATCATTAATTGATGGCAGTGGACAATTGTTTACTGCCAATACCTGACTTGGTCGGCTAACTCACTGGCTTAGGCGGTTTGGTAATAAGTCGCTAATAATAAGCGTGCTTTTAAATATTTAAGGCTTGTGACGACGGCTTCTTGTAATACCTTTAATTCAGGAGTGTTTAAAGCATCATTGACGTGTATTTAAATAGTATTAATATCTATTTTAAAGTTTGTAAGGTTTCAGCTTGAGAATCATACAAAGGTATTTGTTTATATTCTTCCCTGTATCTTTTTCTATATCGCGTATTGTACTTAGTAAACTCTCAACAATATCGCACTGTGTCTGTGCTAAATTAGGGTGGTTATTTAATAATAGCCGTACCAGGGATAAACGAGCAGCAGTAGCTTACTCGTTTATCGCACTTTTTAACCTCAATATATCAAAATTAAAGCTTTTATGGGACAAAAAGATAATTAATGTTTAGGGATTGTTTTAACGGTAATAGATCCTTTACACATAACATTAGTACTACCTTGAAAATCAATATTAGCCAAAATTGTTTGAGGAGAGCCATCATTAGATCTAAAACCAACAGCTAATTGACTGTTCAAAGTATTAGAGTTTAAAGAGTATCCTTTTTCAAAATACTTATCTGAACCAACTTTAATCCTTAAAATAGGCTTTTTGACTGCTTTAGTATAGTAATCAGTACAATGAAGAGTAGAGTCAGCGATTATACTGTTTGCAGTCTTACCTAAAACAAAGATACAAGAAGTAAGTTGACTACTAGTAATAAGAGTAAACTTTTTATCACATTGTACCGTTGTAGGAAGTACTAGTATGACACTTATTTTTCCTGGGCAGTTGAGTTTAAAGTCTTTAAAATAACCAAAGTCTACACCTGTTTTAACAGATAATTTTTGTACTATAGAAGATTTAAAATCAAGCCTAGTAACATTACTATCTACAGTGTTATACAATCCATCAGTAAATTCTTTTTTGCTAGATCTTAAAGTACGTGTATCATTTTCTGTATTTACGTATATAAAAACATTAGCTTTTGTTGTTGAAAAAGGATTAAAAATCTGAGGACAATAATATTCAGAAGTCACACTAATAGAAAAATTATGATTTAATGATGTGTCAGGTAGCTTAAAATCGCACGACGTTAGGTCACTAGTTTTGGCGAATGTCTTACTACATACTATGTTTCCACCAGCATGACTAACCGAGGCATAGAATAAATTTAATAATATCAGTGCCATTAGACAAATTAACAATTTTAACTTAGATAGTTTAGGGTGTTTTAAATTGCAGTTCATAATAGAGATCCTCTTATTTTGTTAAGAAATAGGGTTAAGTAAATATTTAAAATAGATGTGAGTGTATAATACACTATTATCTATAATTAGATACTAAAATAGTGTGGAGAAAATATATATATATTTAAATATGCTTTTAAGTGTAAGGATTTATTTAAAAGATATACTAATACGACTAATAAAAAAACAATATCTTTTATCGTAAATTATCTAACTATATTTAATAGTGCATACAGTATACATTAAGTAAACGCAGCTTAGGTAGACTTAATTATACATTTAACAATTTATACATTTAACAATTTCAATAATTAAACTTATAGTATATTTTAATAATTCAGTTGGCTTTAAGTTGTTGTCTACATTTTTTATATTATTTATATTGTTTAGTGCTACTGGTAATTTATTATAGGAAATTAATGTATGCGTATTGATGGCGAACGTGAAAGTAATAATGTGGAAGATAGACGCGGCTCTGGTGGTATACCTATGGGTGGTGGTAAAGGAATTGGTATTGGTACGATTGTTGTGGCATTGGCCGCTTCATATTTTTTTAATATTAATCCAATGACAACGATAGGTGTAATAAGTGGAATAAATTCTAACTCTGAACCGACTTCACAAAATGCACTTAATAATAGTGCCACTATAAACACAGCTAATGACCCGCTTAAACAGTTTGTACGGGTAGTAATGGCACAAACAGAAGATACATGGAAGGCTGTTTTTCAAGAGCAGGCTAAAACGTATTCTCCACCTAAATTGGTGATGTTTTCAGGCCGTACTAGCACAGATTGTGGGCTTGGTGAAACGGCGACAGGTCCTTTCTATTGTCCTGCGGATCAAAAAATCTATATTGATCCACAATTTTATGCTGTTTTAGAGCAGCGTTTAGGTGCACCTGGTGATTTTGCACGCGCTTATGTCATTGGGCATGAAGTAGGACATCACGTACAAAATGTGTTGGGAATTATGAATAAAGTTGAAGCCGCTAAACGTCAAAATCCTAGACAAGCGAACCCTTTATCGGTACGCTTAGAGTTACAAGCCGATTGTTTTGCAGGTATTTGGGCAAAACGTACGCAAGTATCACGAAATATTTTAGAAGCAGGTGATTTGGAAGAAGCAATGCAAGCTGCTGCATCGGTAGGTGATGATGCCTTACAAGGTGCACTTGCCCGTCCAGAAACATTTACGCACGGTACATCATTACAACGTAAGCAGTGGTTTACGCGTGGTTTTGAAGGCGGAAATATGTCAAATTGCAACACTTTTTCTAATACTTAGGTTAAAATAGAGTTTGTGCAGTTATAAATAATTGCCTGGGTGGTGAAATAGGTAGACACAGCGGACTTAAAATCCGCCGCTTTCGTGAATAGCGGGCGTACCGGTTCGATTCCGGTCCCAGGCACCAAATAAAATCCTTTGTTTTTAATGAACAAAGGATTTTTTGCTTGTGTAACGAATAGATTTTTTAGGCTTTGATGATTTTAACTACTAACATTAATAATAATAAGATTAGGTTTAAGATTAAAACTAATAATAACCATAATCATAACCATAATAATATTATCTATCACATTAGTATTATTAAAGGCGCATACTACTTTTTTATAACAACTTTATTGGTTTTGCTGGCATTGTTTGGTACAACAACTTGGGCAACTATACCTGTTAAACTAACGCCATCGATTAAAGACTGGCTACAAGATGCTTCTATTCCCCAGCAACGTGTCAGTATTGCCATTGCCCCCGCAGACGGTGGTGAAGTACTATTTGGATTAAATGCCGAGCAAGCCCTTAATCCAGCCAGTTTAATGAAGTTGTATACCACCTATGGGGCTTTGAATATTTTAGGCACAAATCATTTTTGGACTACCAAATTATTAAGCCAAGGAACTTTGAAACCCAGTACAGATATATTTATGGGTGATATTTTTATTCAAGGCAGTGCTGACCCCAGTTTAAAGCTGCAAGATATTTGGCGTTTATTGCGTGAATTACGCCTATCAGGTGTTAAACATATTGAAGGTGACTGGGTTTTTGACCGCAGTATCATTAAAGATACCGCTTATATAAATAATCCAAATAGTTTTGATGGCAGCGGTGAAAAACCTTATAATGTGCAACCCGATGGTTTGCTGATGAACTTTCATACGACTCGCTTGGTGTTTCAACCCGCATCGCCTAACTGGCACATAATCGCTGACCCAATGCCATTAGATTGGACACAATCCGGCAACATCACCAACACCCAAGGCAATTGTATTGATTGGCGTAGCACGTTTACCAGTCAAATTCAACCTTCTAATACTTCGCTAATAAGCGGTAATATTCATTTTAAGGGCAGTATCCCAAATAGTTGTGGACAACAAAACTTATACCGTGTTATTACAGCTGATAATAACTATACCAGCGGCTTAATTAAAACTTTATGGCAAGAGCTAGGCGGAACACATTCAGGACAATTTCGTACAGGTGTAACCCCCATAAACAGCCCTGTGTTAGCACAGATAGACAGTGAGCCTTTATCGTCAATTGTTCGTGATATTAATAAACGCAGCAATAACGTTATGGCTAAAATGCTCTACTTAAATTTAAGTGCGGCCGCCCCTTTTAATCAAATCGCTTCAGAACAACGTTTGCGTGATTGGCTTAAA
This sequence comes from Betaproteobacteria bacterium, assembly GCA_043777895.1. Classification (GTDB taxonomy): domain Bacteria; phylum Pseudomonadota; class Gammaproteobacteria; order Burkholderiales; family Burkholderiaceae_C; genus JBDLSY01. Next base: position 10,508 of record JAYWHD010000098.1, read on the forward strand.
TCAGTGGGTTTAAATGACTCTTCACTTCATTTTGACAATGGCAGTGGTTTAAGCCGTATTGAACGCTCCAGTGCTTTAGCATTAGTCAAATTATTACAACATGCCTACAGCCATCAAGTGATGCCAGAGTTTATGAGTTCTTTAGCGGTTGCGGGTCAAGATGGCACGCTTACCAAACGCTTAAAAAGCATCACTGGTTTAGCACACTTAAAAACAGGAACGCTACAAGACAGCGTTGGTTTAGCAGGCTATGTATTGGGTAAAAGTGGTCAGCGGTATGTGTTTACAGGCATTATTAACCATAACAACATTGCTGCTGGACAAGCGACTTTAGATCAATTAGTAGTGTGGTTACAGCTCAATGGCTAAATAGTTAAATAGTTAAATAATTAAATAATTAAATAATTAAATAATTAAATAAAATAGTTTTAAAGTAAAAAAGTCAGCATATTTAATGCTTGGCATTGCTAGCTTTAGTCAGTCCCGCTTGATGGCTGGGCTGGGTTGTTTTCTGAACTACCTGCAAGCTTAACTGAATCTAAATATAACGTGTCAGGACAAATATCTTGTTCGTGTGGCCAAGCAACTGTTTTACTTAGTACGCCTACCTGCTTAAAATAACTTATGTTACTTAATTCTCTAAATACACCAAAATTTAATAGTACGCTGCAATCATAAATACCGCGCTCACCATTTGTAAATTCCAGATAAAGCTTATATTCAGGTAAAGCTGATACTGATTTTATTCTTGGATTCATAAGAGTCATCTCAATGGCTCAATTTTATAGAGATTTTCGCCAGATACAGCAAGCTCCCAATCTGCCATCAACTCATCTTTATGTAGCTCAATCCAAGCTTGAAGTAATTTCATTTTTGACGAGGGAATACTTCCTTCAAGAACCGCACCATCTGGAATAGCAACAATAACCTCTTCACCCTGATATTTTACATGGATTGAGGCAATTTATGCTGCTTATTATCCAAAAAGTACATATAGACAATTAGCCCATAAAACATAGAAATTGTAGGCATAAACGTTCCTTTTAATTATGTTAAGAGAACTGACTAATATTTATAATAATACAACGCTAACCAGTCATTTTAGAAGCTAGCTAGTAGGTAGAATCATGTTTCTGTCACCTAACATTCAAATTAATCAACAGCCGTAGCCCGTCCGCTTGAATACCTTGTTAGCTGCACAGATTTAGCGTTGATTTGCTCTAATATGCGTAGCATACTTTGCATTTGTACGCTTTGTCTTTTTTGATTCTTGCGCTACAAGATTGAGCCAAGTTTCGCCTTTAGAGTTTATTGATTCTACTGAGATAATTTTCCAAACGCAGGCAAAATGTGTATAACTAAGATGAATAAGCATTCCAACGCGTAGCTCAGTCTGATAGACACTCTGACCAACGTTGTGGCGTTTGCTATAAAAACTACTCATGAGATTTCCCCTGCTTTCATCAGCTAATGTATAGTACACAGCACTGTTACCCTATACTTATAAAAATATGTCGTATAAGTTAAATTTTTTGATAGTATTAAATTTTAACTTTTATAACGTTTATGTTGATAGACTAGTTTGATAGTTTTATTGATTACTTCTTAATTGTTAAATTAATGATTTCAATGATATTTGAATTGTGCAGCTGGTGTAAATAGTCGGCTAAAATAATCGGTTATACGGTTATACGCTTTTAGCGTACGCAGCTAAGAGCTTTTTATAGATTTCAACTGCCGTATTAAAACGCAAAAGAACCTCAGTTAATCCTTTTGCGTGTTTCTCACTCGTAGATTGGCCTTCCTTATATATTTTCTTAAAACTATTTTGAATAGAACTTGCTTCGTTTAAAAGTTGATTCAGATCTTGCAGGGCTTCGTGAGCAGATGGAAAGTACAACTCTGCGAGAGTGAACATGCGATTCGCGTCAATAGTGCTGCTGTTGGCTAACTCTAAATCTAGAGCTTCGTTGTAAGTCAATTCTCCTTTCATGACCTTTCGATACCTTGTGTGATGGATGACGAACAACTTTGCCCAGTTAGAGGTTAATGAGTACAACTCTTCAAGCCGCACACGTTCTACTTCTCTAACCTCTTTTTTAGATTCATAATCTAACTTGATCGTGAGCTGCTTCAAGCTGCTACGGTTCGCCAACCATACGCCGAATAGAGTGAACACACCTGTCACTATAGAGCCGCCCGATGCTAGAATTATTGGAAGCTGTTTATCAAAATCTATTTTTAATTCATCTCCCTACCCATCAAATACGGATTTGTGCGCCTAATTCAATTACGCGGTTAGTCGGTAAACCCAAATACTCCGCTGGATCTGAAGCATTACGTAGCATCACTGCAAACATTTTTTCCATCCACATCGGTAAACTAGTACAGGTATCTGACAATAAAGTGTAGCGTGATAAAAAATAACTGGTTTCCATTTCATTAAAGACTAAGCCGTACTGGGTACACAAAGCTAAAGAATCAGGAATATTCAATTGATTTTTAAAACCGTAATTAACCTCAATAGCAAAACAATTATTGCCCAAATCTTCTACCTTTAAATGCTGATTCAAATCAACCCACGGCAACTCTAAAGTACGGACGGTTAAAAAAATATTACGCTCATGAATCACTTTATTATGTAATAAATTATGCATTAAAGCCCTAGGGACGATGCCTGACTTAGCGTTTAGATATACTGCAGTACCCTCAACTTGTGCAGGGGGGGCAATAAAAATACTGCTTAAAAAACCTGTTAATGATAACATTTGTTCTTCAGAAGAGTTGCGAATCGCCACACGACCGCGATGCCAAGTGTACATAAACAAAAAAATAGCTGCACCTAAAGCAATAGGAAACCAACCACCATCTTTAAATTTTAATAAGTTTGCCCCTAAAAATATAAAATCAATCAAAACAAACAGACCCGTACTTAATAAACATAGCCATAAAGGTAGTTTCCACTGATAGCGAATTACAAAAAAAGTCATTAAAGTGACTACCAACATACACCCTGTTACAGCAATACCGTAAGCAGAGGCTAAAGCAGATGATGACCCAAAGCTGATGACAACAGCAATGACTAACACATACTGTACCCAGTTAATAAAGGGAATATAAATTTGACCTGCTTCTTTTACACTGGTGTGCAAAATTTTCATACGTGGTAAAAACCCTAACTGTACCGCTTGTTTAGTCAAAGAAAAACACCCAGAAATGGTCGCTTGTGAGGCAATCACCGCAGCCATAGTCGCCAAAATAACCAATGGCAATGTCCCCCAACTAGGAATCATTAAGAAAAAAGGACTTTTTAAAGCGAGGGGATTAGACAACAGTAAAGCACCTTGCCCTAAATAACATAAAACCAAAGAAGGAAATACCACTAAATACCAAGCCAGTCTAATGGGTGTACGGCCAAAATGCCCCATATCGGCATATAAAGCTTCAGCCCCTGTTACTGCCAGTGTAACTGAACCCAATACTACAAACGCCATAAAACCATTACGCGTCACAAACTGAAGTGCATGTATTGGATTTAAAGCCCATAATATACTAGCATCACCAATTACTAGGTTATAGACACCCATTACAGCCAAAGTTAAAAACCATACTAAGGTAATCGGTCCAAATAAACGCCCAATACTGCCCGTACCTTTTTTTTGTACTGCATACAATACAGTGATAATAACTACTACGATTGGAATAACATATTTATTAAATACAGGTGTCATAATAGACAAGCCTTCTACAGCACCTAATACTGAAATAGCGGGCGTGATAACACCATCACCATAAAACAAAGAAGCCCCTATTAAGCCAAAAGTAATCACTATTGGATACATCTTAGAATCACGGCCTAAGGCATTTAATGCCAGTGCTAACATAGCCATATTGCCACCCTCACCGTTATTATCGGCGCGTAAAATTAAAGCCACATATTTAAAACCAACCACAAAAATAAGTGTCCAAATAATCAAAGAAACAATGCCCAGCATATTATCATAGCTAAAGCCGACACCGTGATTAGGGGCAAATATCTCTTTAATCGCATAAATAGGCGAAGTACCAATGTCGCCATAAACAACGCCGATTGCAGCTAAGGTTAATGCCGTGATAGAATTTTTTTGATGGGGCTGATGAATATTCATAAAATCTCTAAGATAATGGATAGTACAAAAAAACCACCGGCTTTGCAGAGGGTGGTTTTTTATTAGTACTTATTTTAATAATAAACTTTAGGACTTAAAGGCTTTAGGCTTTGATGCTTTAGGACTTTGATGCTAAAGAAATTAATAATTAATTAGTTCATATTTTTAACTGCAGCTGCCAAGCGACTTTTATCGCGTGAAGCTTTATTTTTATGAACTAATTTTTTATCTGCAATACGATCAATCACTTTCATTGAAGCCGTAAACTGTACTGTAGCAGCGGCTTTATCACCGGTTTCAACTGCTTTACGTACATTTTTAATTGCAGTACGCATCATTGAACGTAAGGCTGAATTATGTGCATTAATTTTTACGGTTTGACGGGCACGTTTACGGGCTTGGGCTGTATTTGCCATAGGAATAGTCCTTTTGTATTTTTAATAAATTAAGTTATAAAGAAAGTATATTAAGCTTTTACAGTATATTTACTGTACCACTAATAGTAATACTAAAATAATCAAGTACTAAATAATCAAATAAATATTGTATAAATAAAATTAAGGTAAGTTATAGACTATAACTGATTATGCTTTATTTTTCAACTTAACTTAAATATTGTAACTATATTTTATACATTATATTTTTTATATTTTTATATTTTTACTATAATAACCTCATGAATTTACTAAAATCAGTCGCAACAGTCAGTAGTTTTACTTTGTTGTCTCGCATCACAGGTTTAATACGCGACACATTATTGGCACGTATTTTTGGTGCAAGTGAGGCAATGGACGCTTTTTTCGTTGCATTTAGAATTCCTAATTTATTACGCCGCTTATTTGCTGAAGGGGCATTTAGTCAAGCATTCGTTCCTTTATTAGGCCGTATAAAAAGCAATCAAGGCGATGAAGCAGCTTACGAAATTATTGATGCAGTTGCCATTATTTTATTGTGGGCAGTCATTATTATCAGTATTATCGGTATTGTGGCAGCCCCTTATGTGGTGTGGCTAATGGCCAGTGGCTGGGCAGTCAATAAACCTGATACGTTTGCCACAACAGTACTACTTACAAAAATAATGTTCCCGTATATTGCTTGTATGTCATTAGTTGCTATGGCAAGTGGTGTACTGAATACTTGGCGACATTTTGCCGTACCCGCTTTTACACCTGTATTATTAAATATTGCTATGATTGGTGCAGCTTGGTTTTTAACACCTTACTTTAACCCCCCTATTGTGGCATTAGCAATCGGTGTTATGTTGGGTGGTGTGGCACAATTAACCATTCAATTACTGGCTTTAAAACATTTAGGTGTGATGCCGCGTTTAAATATTTCTATACAATCAGCTTGGCGACATACAGGTACACGCACTGTACTAAAAAATATGGCTCCTGCTTTATTAGGTGTGGGTGTTTCACAAATTGCTTTATTAATTAATACACAAATAGCCTCTCATTTGGCACAAGGATCTGTGTCATGGCTTAGTTTTGCTGACCGATTAATGGAGTTTCCTACAGCATTATTAGGCGTGGCCTTAGGAACAGTATTAATGCCCAGTTTGACCAAAGCGGCTACACAAAACGATACAGAAGAATTTAGTCAATTATTAGACTGGGGCTTACGCTTAACATTTTTACTAGCCATTCCTGCGGCTTTAATGCTGGTATTTATGTCTGAACCCTTGGTAGCTACTTTGTTTCATTACGGAAAATTTAGCCGCTATGATGTAGCGATGACCCAATCATCGGTTTCAACGTATGCCTTGGGCTTACTGGGATTTTCTTTAATTAAAATTTTAGCCCCCGCTTTTTATGCACAGCAAAATATTAAAACGCCTGTCAAAATCGCAATAGCCGCACTGATTACCACACAACTTGCAAATCTATTCACCGTCCCTCGGTTTGGACACGCAGGTTTAACTTTGTCTATTAGTATTGGGGCTATTCTTAATGCAAGTCTATTGTTTTTTGGTTTGTGGCGTACTAAACGTTACACGGCACAAGCGGGTTGGTTTACTTTTCTTATGCAACTGGGTGTGGGTATGGCCACCATATCAGCTTGGATAATATGGGTCGTACCTCAATTAGATTGGCTGGCTTTACAACACAGGCCTTGGCTACGTGTTCTTTATTTACTGGGTATTTGTATGGTATCAGGAATAGTTTACTTTGGAAGCTTATTAGCAGTCGGTGTTCGTTTAAAATCGTTTATACGCAAGATTTAAACGTAACAATGACAGGTGCGTGGTCGCTGGGTTGAACTTGTTTTCTAGGTTCACGGTCAATTGTGCAGGCTATCAAGTTTTTACGAATAGCTTCACTGACTAACCAATGGTCTATACGCAAACCTTTGTTTTTTTGAAACCCTAATAGACGATAATCCCACCAACTATAACTTTTAGGGGTTTGCTCAAAATAACGGTAGGCATCTACTAAACCTAGATTCAATAACGCTTGAAACCGCTGCCGCTCGGGAACAGAACAATGCAGTTGGTCTTGCCATGCTTGCGGGTCGTGTACATCAATATCTTGTGGGGCAATGTTGTAATCCCCACCTAATACTAAGTAAGGATATTGTTTCATTTGCTCATGAACATAGCCAATTAAAGCATCTAACCACGATAATTTATAGGCATATTTATCGCTACCAACGGCTTGTCCATTTGGAAAGTAGCCGCAAATAAGCCGTGTACCATCACCTAAAGTAGCGGCAATCAAACGCCGCTGCTCATCTTCAAAATTCGGCAAATTATACTGTATATCAATCAAAGTAGGCTGATGTCTCGGAGTCAAAATAGCGACACCGTTATAAGCTTTTTGACCTAAAAATACAGCGTTGTAGCCTATGGCGTGCAATGCTTCAACTGGAAACTGTGAATCTACCAGTTTAAGCTCTTGTAAACACAGTGCATCAACAGGGTTAGCGTGTAACCAGCTTAATACCTGTGGTAAACGTACTTTTAATGAATTGACATTCCACGTAGCCAATGTTGTCATTGTTTAATCACTGTGGGGTGTGCTACAAAATCTTTTAATGCAACAGGAGAACGCCCTAATAAATCAGTAAAAGGGGCTACGTCAGCAGCACTGCCAGCACACAACATCGCCAATGTATCAGGTGTCCATAAGTGTTGTGGTAAAAGAGCCGCTAGTTTTGCACTGGCTTTAGCCATTGGTAATGGCATAGGTAACACACAACTTAAACGTAAGGGTGATTTACGGTTGAGTTGTGCCGCCAAAGATTTTAAATAGTTAGCCATACTCACTGTGTCCAAGCCCACAGCGGCGATTGTTTGTGCAGGTAAATCAGTATGATTAGTTTGTTGTGTTAATAATGCTACAACACCCGCCCCAACATCGCTGCCATGTACAGGTTGAATACTCATATTGCCCGCGTGAGGCAAAATAATCATGGGTAAGCGTGTTAGCTGAATAAACAATTGACTACCAGCACCGTCTAATCCAAAGACCATTGAAGGACGAAGAATACCTGCTTTAGGCAAAGCATTTCTAATGCCTTGTTCACCCGCTAATTTACTACGAAAATATAAAGTATTGATATTGCTATCAACCCCTAAAGAGGATACTTGTACATAATATTGAATATTTTTTTGTGCGGCAGCTTGTGCTAAAGCACTGGGCGTATGACAGTGAACAGCCATCATCTGTGCCTCTGTTCCACCCATAATACCCACCGTATTGACAATGGCATCAATATTATTTAAGCGAGGTAACCATGCTTTAGCGGTTATATCCTGCTCAAAATTAACAGCTATATCACTGGATAAATTAGGGCGTCTTACCGCCCGAATAACGGTATGTCCTTGCAAACTAAGTGCTTGATGAACAATTTTGCCGATAAAACCATTGGCACCCGTCAGTAAAATATTCATACATTTCCTTTAGTTTTCTTTATTTTTTAATGTAAATATTAATAATATAAGCTTGATACTATACCTAATTTATTCAAATATGAGATGAGTTATGTTGTAAAAAAATAAAAATAAAAATTACCATCATCATTATTACTATTATTACTGTTACTAGTATTATTCTAAGTATTTAAGTGTAAATGTAGCACCTAAAATTATTGCTATAAAAGTCAATAATGAACTTAACGACAATACTGACAAGCCACCCAGCCCATGGCTAATAGAACAGCCCCTCGCTACTACCCCACCAAAGCCCATTAATCCAGCACCCAAGGTGTGATGAGCCCAATCGCGAGTACCAGAAAAGCCTTGCCAGTGAAAATTCTTTTGATACAAACAAACTGCCGCTGCTCCTAATACCATACCTAAGCTAATAGCCATTGCCAATGTAATTGTTTGACTAGAATCGCTAAATAACAATAAGTAATTTAACCACGACACCAGTGACGCAACGGGCAGTACATTTTCCATTTTATTAGAAGCCGTACTTAAAAAAGCTTCCTGTAAGGTATCGGGGTGTTCTGGTATATAGGCCAGCACACCACTTAATACCCACCCCATTACAATTAAACTACCTATTGCTATACCTGTACCACAATGTTTAAACGTTCGTTCATCGCGTTTTGATACAGACCACATAATCAAACCCAATGCAATGATTAAACTGATAATAAAAACGACTGTATTTAGTTTAATGTAATCAGTATTAAAGTGGGTATTAAGGTGAGTATTAAAATAAATACCAAAATACTGATGAAGCGTATTCGGTATTTGAAGCAAAAATGAATCTAAACCATCAATTCTTAGTGGGCTAAAAATACCGCGTGCAGTCATAGTAGCCGTTAATGCGGCTACGGTTAAAACGCTTAAAGCTTTTAAACTGCCTGTACCAAGACGCAATAAATTTTTGCTAACGCACCCACCTGCCAGTACCATACCACTACCAAAACAAAGCCCACCGATACTGTGCGATAACCACAGCAACTCGTCACTGTTATATACAGTATGACCTATGTTAATCCAGTCTAAAACCATTAAAGTCTGTGTACCGATTAATGCTACAGCCAGCGTCAATGCAAATAATCTAGCCCGCTGAAAACCATTAAATAATACGATATCGGCCACTGCACCCATCGTACAAAAATTGGTTAATTGCATAATCCCGCCTAAAATAAACCCTAATAATAAAGCTAAACCGAGTACTAAATTAATGTGCTGCGTCGTACTCATATTGTAAATGCCAAGAAAATATTTTGTGCGACTGCATTACGTTGTGCATACATATATGTTACTAATTGAGCGTCTGTTTGACGACTAACAATACCCAAAGGGCTATTAGGCCAATGTGCATCTAAGCAGTATCGCGGCACAATATGCCAATGTAAATGCGGTACTTGGTTGCCTAAACTCATTAAATTAATTTTGTCAGGTACAGGCTGTAAAGTGTCGCGTAAAATACGTTCTACTTGTAACACTGCCTGCAATAAAGTTTGCTGTTGTTCAAATGGTAAATCGGTCATTTCAACCACGTGTTGTTGCCAAATAACGCGTATAAAACATGGGTAATTTGTTTCATTGCCCCAAACAATACGATAAGCATCATTTGAAAAAATAATACTGTCATCAATTAATGAATTAACGCACAAAGGGCATACTAAATTGGACATAGTATTAAGTTATCAAGGTACAAAGCATACTAAATATAAAAAACTATAAAAAAGCCGCTTAACTGTAATTTACGTTAAACGGCTTGAATTAATCACAAAACAACTAAAAAATTAGTTTTTCTTGATTTTTTCTAGCACTTTGAATACTGTTTTATTTGAACCCACAAATAAGCGTTTGTAAGCCTTGCCTAAACAACGGCGCTCAATAGTGTTGCGACGAGTACGTTTTAAATCTGCCATAGTAGCTCCGAAAAATAATATAAATAGAGTAAAAAAGAATGAACAATAAAAAAACAAAAAAACAAAAAAACAAAAAAATAAAAAAGTAAAGAATTTAATTTATATAACGTATTTAAACGCAACATAATTGTCTATTGTAGCGGTAACACGCCTATTAAGCATTAACTGGCTTAAACCGTGCAGATAATCGCTGGGTCAATTGATATATAAGCTCTTCAATAGCTACAGACTCCCCTAAACTTGCCATATCTACGGTTGTCAATGCGGCATAACCGCACGGATTAATGGTCTTAAAAGGTGATAAATCCATTGCAACATTCAAAGCTACACCATGATAAGTACAGCCTTTACTCACTTTAATACCCAATGCCGCAATTTTTCCTAAACCAGAAAAATCAATCTCTGTGCTATTGTTTATAGAACGCTTGGCTAAAATAGTGTGGTCAAAGGGACGGTCTAAGACAACATAAATACCGGGTGCACTGGGTATACGATGTCCAGTAATACCATAAAAACTTAGTGTAGATATAACCGCTTCTTCTATACGGTATACATATTCTTTTACAAAAATATTCAAACGGTGCAAATTAATCATAAGGTATATTACAACTTGTCCTATGCCGTGAAAAGTAATTTGTCCGCCACGGTCTGTTTGTATAACAGGAATAGGGCTAGGCATAATTAAATGTTCAGCTTTACCTGCAATGCCTTGCGTAAAGACAGCAGGGTGCTGGCACACCCATAACTCATCTTCAGTTTCAGGCACTCTAGCACGTGTAAAACTTTGCATTGCTTGATAAACGGGTGTGTAATCTACAATGCCTAAATGATGAATTAGCATAAATAAGCCAGTATAAATAACTTAATAAATAACTTAAAATAAGTGCTGCAAAGAAATAGCTTTTTTACTCTAACCGCATTGAACGAGCCGCCTCTGTTTGTGCAACACGATAAGCGTTTAATTGTTCTAAGAGTATTTTATCATCTTTAGCCAACATTGCTACAGCAAACAAAGCGGCATTAACCGCACCTGCTTCACCAATTGCAAACGTAGCAACAGGAATACCTTTAGGCATTTGTACAATTGAATATAAAGAATCTAAACCTGATAAATGTTTACTAGGTACTGGAACGCCTAAAACAGGTACAGTTGTTTTAGCAGCTAACATACCTGGTAAGTGTGCGGCTCCACCTGCCCCCGCAATAATCGCTTGTAAGCCTTGACTGTGAGCTGCTTCTGCATACGCAAACATTTCATCGGGCATACGATGGGCTGACACTACCTTGGCTTCAAAAGCAATTTGAAAATGTGTCAATATCGCAGCGGCTTGTTGCATAACAGGCCAATCACTGTTACTACCCATCACAATACCAATTTTTGGCGTTGTATTCGCTGTTGAATATTCCATATTTAATCCCTATGCTTTTATTAATTTAATCAAATAAATATCAAATAAGTATTAACTTAATTAAGCGTATTTAAAAATTAAGCGTATTTAAAAAAAAGAAAAACCCACAGAATTGAGACTATGGGTTTTCAAATAGTACTGAATTTAATGTCTATAAAACAGTGTCTGTTTTATTGTTTTAACACTTTACAATTTATGCTTTTAAAGCAACGCGACGTAAATGTACTGATAAATCTTGCAAATGTTGAATGCCACTGTCTTCAGCACGCTTACACCAGCTTTGCAGTTGAGCCAATAATTGTTCGCGGGTTTGACTAGAACGAGCCCATAATAGCGTCAGTTCATTACGCATTGCATATAGTTGAGCCAGTTTATCGCTAGCACCTAATACATTATTAACCATTACTTGGTCTTCTAATGCTAAAGTTCCGTGGTCTTTATGTAGTAGTTTTTTAGCACTACTGAACAAACCCATCGGTTGTAGCGCATCGCGTTCGTGCTTAACGGCATCTTTTAGTACCTTGGCATAATGACGCATTAAGGTATAGCGTGCAGCGACTAAAGCACCTAAAGTTTCATAGTCAGCAATCGGCTTTGCTTGAGCCAGTAACACCGTTTGTTCAGGTAAATTACGGGCTTTTGCTAAACCAAAAAAACTTAATATTTGAATATAAGCCCAGCCTAAGTCAAATTCCCAAGGACGGCTAGAAAATTTAGGGCTAGTCGCATACGTATGGTGGTTATTATGCAACTCTTCTCCGCCAATCAGTAATCCCCAAGGCATAATATTACGGCTGGCATCGGTAC
>JAYWHD010000099.1:0-2959 GCA_043777895.1 Betaproteobacteria bacterium
GTTGCGGTATAACTGGCTTTGGCAAAATACAAGGCAAACAAGGCCATAGCACGGGCTTGTTCATCAGCATCAGCAATTGCTATCAGGGCGGGTAAATTAAATTCTAAATAGGCTTTTTTACTGTGCAAAGCTTGGTTATCATAAAAACGCCATAAGCCACCATTGGTTAAAAATCCATAATGAACGCGGTACATATTCAGGTACTGCATCAATTGAAAATGTGGATTAGTGGCATTGGCTTTGCCATTGTCTAAGGCAATAGCAGGCGACTTACATTCCACAATCGCAGTAATGTATTGTGGGTCACGGCTGGCTTTAAGGGCTTGGGCGGCGTTGTCGCTTAAAGTTAATGCCCAGTCTAATTCTTGAAATTTGCCTTGTGCGGTTAAACCGACTTGCTTAACACTGTACCAACCCAGTTGTTCTAGCAGCGGTTTAACAAACTCATCTTCTAGCTGGGCTTCGTTATTAGTGATATTGTGCGTAGTCGCAATGTGCTGTTGTAACCAGTTGTGCAGGCTATGTGTGGTCTCTGTAGCAATTTGAAGGTTCAATAAATGCCGTACATAATTGTCATCATATAAGCTGTTGTGTAGCCACGGAAAAAGTGCGTTATTGGATAAGTTAAGTGAGGTCATTAATCAAAATAATCAAAATAATCAAAATATTTTTTTAAAATATAACGAAATGGTTGTGTTTGAAGGTAATTTTGTAAATCTTCTTCTGTTGATGAAGATTTGAGTTCATTTAGCGCATTCAGTATCTGTAAACGGTATGTAACTAACTTTTTATCGTCATTAAGACCTAGTATTTTTATGGTTTTTTCTACTTGTAATTTGTACTCAGTATTGATATTTATTCGTGGAATAATTTTGCCATTATTTGCAACTGTCCAATTTATATTGCAGCTAATACTCGGTTCAATAGGTAAAAGTTCATCGTCTTTTTTTTGCCCACAGGTTTTGCCTTTTTCACCTTTTTTAGGAATACAGCCATGTGCATAGTTGGTATATTCAAAACATAAATCAAAATATTTACTTTTGGGTTTTATATGTTCAAGTTGCCCTTCATCAGGCTTTAGGTTTCGTTCACAATAGACGCATAAACCGCCTTGAAGTGCATTTAAAGTTGCTTTAACAGTATTTTTTACGGGTTTAAAAGTATCACTTTTACTAAACTCATCAATCCCAGCGGTAGGATTTTTTTTATTAAACGTGATGAGTTCTGGTGGTATTTCTCTATGCTCTAATTCAACCATGCTTAAACTCCATTAGCTTTTTTACGGCTTGCAATAAACCGCCATTTTGACAAATCGCTTTCGTGAAACTCATAACCTGCATTATCAAGTCTTTTGCGAATAATTAGTGCTTCTTCTATATTTTCTTGACCATTTTTTACGTATTGCTCATATTGTTGTAAATCATCTTCTAACAAATCAGGTGTTGGGAGAACATCCATAATCAATGCCAACGCATCACTTGATGGGTGTGCTAATGGGCTAAATTCAGGCATATTCGCTTCATAAATACCATCGCCTATTTCGCCTATCGCTTCAATCACACGAATATTTTCTTTTCTTACAGTACTCAATACTTGTGGGCTGTGCGTTGTAACAATAAATTGCATCAGCGGAAACGCTTTAGTAAATCCTTGCAATACTGTTTGTTGCCAAGCTGGGTGTAAGTGCATATCTATTTCGTCAATTAACACAATGCCATTGGTTTTAATCGCCGCTTCTACGCCTAAATGCCCATTGAGTTTAGTCGCACGAAAAGCAATATCAGCGACTAAACCAATCATGGTACGTATACCATCACTAAGCTGGCTTACGGCTAAAGTGCCGTGGTCTTTATGGGTGGCAACAATCGTATTTTTAATAAAATCAAAGTCTATTTCATACCAACCCGTAGCTTCTAAGCACGTATTTAAAGCGTTACGAATATTGTCTAAATAATCATCAAATACAGTACGCTGACTAGGCTCACCGCGTCTACTGGCTGCTCTATAAGACGCAAAAGAGGCTTGCGTCCAATATTTAAACCACTCGGTTAGTAAAGTGTATTTCCCATTATTGGTGAAGCAATCTTTATAGCCGATTGTACGTGAAGCCATCACATTAAGTAATTCATTGTTTACATCAATTTTTTTCCATGAACGGTTTGTACGGTAATACGCCATCACAGGTAAAGTGACTTCTTTATCAGTACCTGAATACGTTTCAACTTTATACAGTTGTGCTAATAAAACATCACGCTCTAAATGTTTAGTACTAATAATTTGTTTTAAAAGTTTTTCGTACTCATAACCATCATAGTAAACCCCTCTATCTTGCATAGACAATGCTCTTTCTGCAATACCCCAATACTCATTAATTTTAATAAAACTAACAATATCAGCACTTATATTATGGTCAATAGAAGATAGGCGAATATCACTTTTATTAGCAATATCTTTAGGGGTAAGTGGCTCATCAAATGTTTTTACATACTCACCAAACGCTACAGTAATAGCATCAAGAATAGACGTTTTACCGCCGCCGTTATTTGCCACTAAAACCGTTAATTGTGGGTGAAAATCAATATTTAACTGCTTAAAACAGCGATAATTATTTAATCTTAAGCGTGTAATATTCATATTAATATTAATCCAGTAAGCATTAGTTGTGGCATTTAAAAAAATTTCTTTCAAAACTATTAAAAATAAAAACTATGTTTTTTAAGCCTTAAAATTAAAAGTTTGAATCAAGATTTTCAAAATCTAAAGATTTTAAAGATTTTAAAGATTTTTAAATTTTGTTTTATCCTTTAATCTTAAAAATCCTGATTCTAAGCACTCTTTTGAAAAAAGCGTTTAAAAAACTAAACCATTTTCCAAGCCAAAGTATCGCCTGCTGCTAGCGGCACAATCGCTGTGCCTGCGACCTCTACTGTGTCGGGAATCGTCCAGTTTTGCCGTTGAA
>JAYWHD010000100.1:0-8070 GCA_043777895.1 Betaproteobacteria bacterium
CTAATAACTTCAAAAGCTATAGATACCGCACAAGCCATTTTGTACGAGCAAAAAAACACTGCCAATATTACTGTCGCGAATAAAGAGCTTGATAACCCCTCCAAAGCCACAGACATTACACCAAAGGTATCGGCCAACGAACTGATACAAGCCAATAAAATTTTTAAAACTACAGACTGGAGTGCCGAACAACCTGAAGGCATTAAAGAGCTGCTTGCTGCAATGCCGCATAGCTTAGAGTTACGTAAAAAAGCTCTACAACGTTACCGCGAAGAACGTGAAGGGAAAATAAAAACTAATTTAAGACAACTATTAATGGCTCAATCACTACCTGATGTTATTACTAGTGCAGTAAATTGGGTTAAGCAAACAGACGATGCAATGGCTCGTACCGATGGTTATAAATTACTCAATCGTGCAGCAGAACACCCCGAAGTACACGCTGTAATCAAACAAGGTATTCTTAACGAAAGCAACTCATTTGCCTTAGCAGCAGCTATTTGGGCACTTAGCTCACCAAATGTAGTAGACCCAGCTGAAGTACAAACTCTCGTACCTCGCCTGCACACGCTCACTCAACACGCGAATGACGACATACGTGCTGCCAGCATACAAAGACTAGCGGACTGGGATCGCTCTAAAAAATACCTGACTCAAGATGTACAACGCCTACTTAGCGACTCTGTGGAAGATGTACGTATTGCCGCAATCGGTGCGACATCTATCGCATCAATGACTAATGATACACTTAAGCATCAGCTTTTTATTATGCTTAACGACATTAAACAAACCGAAGAATTACGCAGTATAGTCCACATGCAACTATCTCGTTTTGGTCTAAGTACTGTAGAATACGCAGCCTATCAAGCGGCACAAAAAATACTATTTAAAGAAGATAAGCCAAAATAAACATAAATATTATCTAATTATTAACAAGGAGATTACTATGAAAGTTTTAAACAAAATATCAACTTTAAGTGCCAAAAGTTTGTTTTTAGGTACGCTACTACTTAGTTCTGGAGTAGTAAGTGCATCTAGTGAATTCCCTGGTGCAGTTGTGTGTGAAGTTAATAAAGTATCAAATGAAGCAACGCTTAGCAAACAATGTAAACAGCCTTTAGGAAAAATATCTGGTAAGCAGTCGGTTAATGTAAATTTATACGTGGGAGGATATACTAATGATCAAAATATAATAGGCTATGATTACAATCGCTATGTAGGCTTGAGATTTTATCGTAATGGTATGATAGTTAAGCAGTACAGAAAAATAATACCTAAAGTTTATATTACAGAAGGAGACTCCTATAAAGCATGGCATTACACTTATGAAGAAAAATATAGATTTACAACTAACCAAGGCGAACATGTTTATCACCTTGAAGCCTCCACAACGACTTCTAAACAGGGTTCTTTTAGAATGGTTTTAAGTGTTTGGTAGTTATTAAACATAATCTAATCATAATCTAATCATAATCTAATTGTTAACAAGGAAATTAGCATGAAAATTTTGAATAAAATATCAAATTTAAGTGCTAAAAGTCTGTTTTTAGGTACGCTCATATTTAGTATGAGTGTTGTTAGTGCTAAGATTTGTACTGCATTTAAAGATCCTACTGAATCCAATTTACAAAAAAAGTGTAGGCTTACTTCTTCCATAATTGGGAAAACCAAAGTCGTTGTAAATGTAAAATTAAGTGGTCTTTCTTTATATGACACCACAACTCTTTTTGATGATGATAAAAGTAAACGTTATATTGGTATAAGATTTTACAAAGGACAAAATATGATTCAACGTCGTAGAATAGAATTAATCGCCTCTTCTAATAGAGATCTTCCAAGTCAGTTTTTTTATGAAAAAAAATACTCTTTTAGTAAAGATTATACTTTTTACACAAGCGAATATGATAAATCAGAATACAGTATAGAGATATCATCAACGTTCGCACTGAAAGATATTTTCTCATTAACTCTTGATGTACCGTCATTTCCATAGATTTTAACATTATTAAACATCGCAACTATTTGAAATACAGTGCTATAGTTAGCAACATAATTAGTTTAAGCACTTATTATTTTAATAAAAACTCTTTAAATGATACAAACACCCAAACAACAAAATTTAAAAATTGATGTGGCAAAAGCAGCTATTGCCTATATTCCAGAAGGACAAGTCATTGGAGTAGGTACAGGATCTACTATTAACTTTTTTATTGACGAGCTATACGCTGTTAAAAATAAAATATGTGGAGCAGTTGCTAGTAGTGAAATAACTGCTATAAAACTAAAAGAAATTGGAATCCCAGTTATAGCATTAAATGATATTAATTATCTTGATATATATATTGATGGGGCTGACGAAATAGACAGTACTGGTGCTATGATAAAAGGAGGTGGGGCAGCCTTAACACGTGAGAAAATAATTGCAGCAATGGCAAAATCTTTTATATGTATTGTAGATTCAAGTAAGGTAGTAGACTGTTTAGGCAATTTTCCTTTACCGATAGAAGTTATACCTATGGCAAGCGGACAGATCATTCGCCAAATAGCCGAGTGGGGGGGGCATGCAAACCTTAGAATCAATTATAAAAATAATAATAGTGTTTTAATTACAGACAATGGTAATGTCATTTTAGACGTTACTGGCATAAGCTATGACGATGCTAAATATTGGGAATCAAAATTTAACTCAATAGTTGGTGTAGTCACTGTTGGGATTTTTGCTGCACGTGCAGCAGACATAGCGTTAATAGCTAATTACTCTGGAATAACTGTTCAAAATTACTCAAAAGTATTTTCATAAAAGTTCTATTCATAATATAGCGTAAAACATATTTATAAAAAAATAAAATTATAAAAAATAAAGGAAATATATATGATTGATTGGATGTTCAATTTAGATAAAAGTATGGGTGAATTTATTAGTATATATGGTTCTTGGATTTATTTTTTGCTGGGTAGTATTGTCTTTGCTGAGACAGGTTTAATTGTTTTTGCTTTTTTACCAGGCGATACTTTACTATTTGCTGCTGGAAGCTACGCAGCTTCTGGAAAAATAGATATTTGGATCTTAATACCTATTGTAGTATTTACAGCAGTTATTGGAAATACAGTTAATGCTCTGATTGCTCGTTGGATTTATAGAAAATATGGTGACGAAATTTTTAGTGGTAAATTGAAATGGTTAGATGCAAAATCTTTGAAAAGAACACAAGAATTTTACAATAAACATGGTGGAAAAACACTTATCTTAGCAAGATTTATACCAATATTACGTACTTTTGCACCATTCATTGCT
This sequence comes from Betaproteobacteria bacterium, assembly GCA_043777895.1. GTDB lineage: Bacteria > Pseudomonadota > Gammaproteobacteria > Burkholderiales > Burkholderiaceae_C > JBDLSY01. Next base: position 3,296 of record JAYWHD010000100.1, read on the forward strand.
GGGCTGTCTGGTATGCAGTTGATGCGTTTTCAAGCTTATAATATTTTAGGTGCTTTTTTATGGGGTGCTGGTTTACTGTGGTTAGGCTTTCTGTTTGGCAATGTACCATTTATTAAAAATCATTTAGATTTAATTATTTTAGCCGGTTTAGCTGCTGCTGTTATTCCAACTACTTTAGGTTTGTTATGGAGCTTTTTTAAAAATAAATATCTTAAACATAAAGTTAAGAATTAATACTTATAATTAACAGTATAACATATATATTAAGAATATATATTATGTAAACTAAAAATAATATGTCATTATCTACTGATTTCGCTAAACGAATGAATAAGGAACGAATGAATAAGGCTCAAAGGTATCTTTTTTTTGATCGCTTGCGCAACTCTAATCCATCTCCAAAGACAGAGTTAAAATATAATAATAATTTTGAATTACTAATTGCTGTACTATTATCTGCACAATCAACAGATATTAGCGTCAATAAAGCTACAAGTCGTTTGTTTGAAGTTGCACCTAGTCCACAGGCAATGCTAGAATTGGGGGTTTTAGGTGTTGAGGATTATATTAAAACTATTGGTTTATTTCACAATAAAGCTAAACATATTATTGCGACCTGTAATATTTTGATAGAAAAAAATAATGGATGTATACCAGAAGATAGAGTTTTTCTAGAGAATTTACCAGGTGTTGGTAGAAAAACAGCCAATGTTATTTTAAATACTGCTTTTGATTGGCCAGTTATCGCTGTAGATACGCACGTTTTTCGAATAGCTAATCGTACAGGACTAGCCCCTGCCTCAAATGTACTTTCTGTTGAAAAGCAGCTAATGAAAAGAGTTCCTTTAATTTTTTTGATGTATGCACATCACTGGTTAATTCTCCACGGTCGTTATATTTGTAAAGCTAAGCTACCTATTTGTACTCAATGTATTGTTTGTGACGTTTGTCAATTTAAATATAAGAACATTTAACTCAATATTTTATTTATTTTAATATATTTTATTATTATGTAAACTAAATTATACTGATGCAAAAATATCAATTTTTAGGTGCTTTATATGATCTGGAATAATACATTCCACTCTTTTTTTAATCAACATCGAAATTTGTTTTTACAGGAAATATATCCTAAAAAACTAAAAAATGCTATGTTAATAGCGTGGAGTAAAAATTGTGCTAAGTCTATCAATGTTAATCATCGTACAGTTGATTGGTTAAGTATGATGGATGGTCATAATTTACCTAAACAAAATGCTAGTTGTGCAACTGTTTACAGTGGACATCAATTTGGACAATGGGCAGGACAGCTAGGTGATGGACGGGCTATATTATTAGGTAGTATTCAAGTTGAAAGTATTGATTCCTTTAAAACAATTGAATTACAATTAAAAGGTAGTGGGCGAACTCCTTATAGTCGTGGTGGAGACGGTATGGCTGTTTTACGATCGTCAATTCGTGAGTTTTTGTGTAGCGAAGCAATAGCTGGTTTAAAAATTGCAACAACGCGCGCACTCGCTTTAGTTCACAGTGAAGATTTGGTAATACGTGAGAAAATAGAAACTGCTGGCGTTGTGTTACGTACAGCCCCTAGTTTTATTCGCTTTGGACATTTTGAACACTTCGCAGTTAATCAAAATAAAAAAGCTTTGCAGCAATTAATCAATTATGTTGCCCAAAACTATTATCCCGAGGCAGCAGAATACCCTGTTAATAGCGATATGCGTACTTTAGTTTTTTTTGATGCAGTTTGTCAAAAAATTGCTTATTTAATAGCTCAATGGCAGACTGTTGGTTTTTGTCATGGAGTCATGAATACTGATAATATGTCTATTTTGGGCTTAACTTTAGATTATGGTCCTTTTGGGTTTTTAGACACGTTTGATATTAATCATATTTGTAATCATAGTGATTATCACGGGCGTTATGCTTATAGCAAGCAACCAGAAATAGCTCTATGGAATTTAGCTTGTCTTGCACAAGCACTTTCTAGTACTTTACTAAGTATTAATAGTCATAATGTTTTGAATGATTCTTTAAATCGCTTTAATGAAAGTTTCCTATTATCACACACTACTTTATTTTTACATAAACTAGGTTTATCAGAAAATCTAATGAATATAGATGAAGGTAAAATATTGGTTAAGAAAACGTTAGAGATGCTACACCATACAAAAGCAGATATGACAGCCTTTTTTAGACGACTATCGCATTGGGTGTCTCACTCATCCCCTACTAATTTTTTATGCGTTACTGATATTTGTATAAACCCAGATCACCCTGTTTTAAGTAGTTGGTTAATTGACTATAAGTTCTATCAAGAGAAATATTTAGCAACTGGTATTAGTCGGTGTAAGTTAAGTCAAATGATGTTGGCTATTAATCCTAAATATATTTTAAGAAATTATCTAGCTGAAGTAGCTATAAAAAAAGCAAGCCATGAACAAGACTATTCTGAAATTAATACGCTATTAACTTTACTAGAAAATCCGTTTGATGAACAGCCTATATATAACTCTTATGCTGAACCACCACCTGCCTGGGCTAGTGATTTAAAAGTTAGTTGCTCATCGTGAATATAGTTTGATATATCACACGCCATTATCAAAGCATTTTCTCTAATATTAGTAGTAGTTATATAATATTGTTTACGTAATCCTATCTGAAAAAAACCTAGTCTTTGATATAAATGAATAGCAATATTACTTTCTCTTACCTCTAATACAACACGTTTGATACCTTGGTTAGCTAATTGATTTAATGTAAAGCGTAGTAAAATAGTACCTATACCCTGCCCTTGTCGTATAGGAGTAACAGTTAAATTTAACAAATCCCAATCAGTAGTGCCAACTATAGGCATACCAATGATATAAGCGTATACCTGGCTAGAGGTTAATTGACTGGCTTCATTGAGCAAAGCCATTGACCAATATTGTTCGTGATTCAACTGCGTTATAGTTTTAAAAGACCAAGGCAATATATGGCATGACTGTTCTATTGATGCAATTTGTTGTTGTTGTAACAAACTCAAAGCAGAAAAAGGTACTAAAGAACATATCACAGTAATAACTATTTTATTAAAGCCCGTTCAAGTGTTGTTAAGGCAACTTGATTACGCACATATAAAGGTTGTAGTTGATCTATGTAACTAAAATGCAACCCTTGCTGGATATATATTTTTGCAGCAATTAAAACACCTATTGCCAAAGGACTAGACTGAACTATTGCTTTATTATGCGTAGCACTACTTACTTGAACATTGTTTAATGCTATATCAACAACATTGCTTATCAAAATATTTGATTGTTGGTAGATATCTAAGCTTTTAAATTCATAAGGTATCAACATTGGTACAGCAACTTGCTGTAAAAAAACATTTATATCACAATAATACTGTGCGGCATAGTATTCATTCATTCTAGCATCAATAACTGCCATAATATAAACGGGAGTAGTTATAGTATTATGCAACAAGTACTGATGTACCAAAGCAGTCAACGACTCTACGGCAACGACTTGACACCCCCACCCGAAAGCCAGTCCTTGGACTATAGAACAAGCGATTCGGACACTGGTAAATGAACCAGGACCTATATCTACAGCAATAAAATCATTAGATTTTAGACTAGTAATTCCAGCTTGATTTAATAGCTGCTGAACAGCAGGCAGTAGCTGCTCTGAATGCCGATTACTATCTGTTGTTTTCCATTCATAACGCTGGTCAGGTGTTTCTAACACCACACTACATAAAGAAGTACTAGCTGATATAGCTAATACATTAAATAAAGACGTATTTGATAGCATTAAATAATAGCTTTATTGTGTAATAATTTTATGGTGTAAACGTTTTTTTACTAAAAAATTTCCTAATAAAACAACAAATATTGCCCCAATAATACCTGCAATAATTGAAGGTTTTTGTACATAATTAGAAATCCAAACACTAACGGCAGAGTCGGTAACAATCATACCACCTGCTAACCAGCCTAATAAAGCAGCACCAGCTGTAACGATAAATGAAAACTTTTCCATTAATATGATTACAAATTTACTACCCCATACAATAATTGGAATACTCACTAATAAACCAAAAATGATTAATGGTAACTGATGTGCAGCTACGGCTGCTTGAGCAGAACCAGCAATACCCAATACATTATCAACACTCATCAGTAAGTCGGCAACAATAATAGTTTGTACTGCTCCCCATATACTAGCTTTGCCTATTACTTCACCATGACTATCATCATCAGTTAGTAGCTTTATACCAATCCACAACAGCAAAAAACCGCCAACCAACTTGATGTATGGCATAGTTAACAATGATAAGGCAAAAGCAACAAGCAGTATCCGTAAGAAAATTGCGCCAGCAGTACCCCATAAAATACCCATACGACGCTGTTCAGGTGATAAATTGCGACAAGCCAACGCAATTAAAATAGCATTGTCACCACCCAGCAAAACATCAATCATAACAATTTGTCCAGCAGCTGCCCAAAAATTATAATCTGATGACATACTTATAATTGTTTCTAACATTGTGTTCCTTATTTTTACTATAAAATAGATTTCAGTAACCGCCCCATATCGGAAGGGTCTCTTGTGATTACAAAGCCGCACGATTCCATAATGGCTAATTTAGCATCAGCCGTATCAGCGCCGTCACTAATTAGAGCACCAGCGTGCCCCATACGCTTGCCGGCAGGTGCAGTGACACCCGCAATAAAACCTACTACTGGTTTGTTCATATATTGTTTACACCATATAGCCGCTTC
>JAYWHD010000101.1:0-7938 GCA_043777895.1 Betaproteobacteria bacterium
GAAGGTAAAGGCTTGGTAGTCGGTTATTTTGCACAACATCAAATTGATACTTTGGACGCTAGCAGTACACCATTGGAGATGTTACGCCGTACTTTTAAAAATGACCGCGAACAAACATTAAGAAATTTATTAGCCAGTTACAGCTTTAAAGGTGAGCTTGCCTTACAAACGATTGGTACATTGTCAGGCGGTGAACGCAGTAGGCTGGCTTTAGCTATGATTGCCCACACTAAACCCAATGTTTTAGTCCTTGATGAACCAACCAATCACTTAGATTTAGAAGCCCGTGAAGCCTTGACAACTGCTTTAGCCAGTTTTGAGGGGACTTTAATATTAGTGTCTCACGACCGCCACATGTTGCGTGCGACCGCCGATGATTTATGGCTAGTAGCGGAAGGTAAAGTGATGCCATTTGATGGTGATTTAGATGAATATAAAGTATGGCTGGCTAAAAATGCTAAAGCCGATAAGGCTGAAAAAGATAAAAAATTAGCTAAAAGTACCGCCGCTAATGCTTTAAGTCATACAAATAATACAAATAATATAAATAATATAAATAATACTGATATTAAATCTATCATTTCTAACCAGTCTACCGTGCAGAAAAAGCAAACCAATGAAGAACGCCAAGTCATTGCACAGCAAAGAAAAATACTGCAAGCTGAACTTAAAAAGCTAGATGTAGAATTGAATAAACAACAGCTGGCTATTGCACCTTTAACCCTAAAAATAGCTGATATACATTTTTATAGTCAAACGCAAGCCAATATTATTACCCAAATATTGCGTGAACATTCTGATTTACAAGTACAGATTGAAACAATTGAACTACGCTGGCTAGAATTACAGACCTCCTTAGAAACTTTGGACGGTTTATAAAAATATTTTTAAGTTTTAAAACTAAACTAAAATTTTTAACCAAAACTTAAAGATTTTTAAGATTTTAAAAATCCTGTTTATCTTTTAATCTTAAGAAAATCATGATTCTAACTATTATTTATTAATAATAGTTTTGAAAGACGTGTCATACTATCTTTATTTTTACATTCTCTTTATTTTTACTGAAAGCAAAAAATGACTATTAACGCTTATACTGCCAGTATTCCAGTATTGACCCATACAATGGGTGCTTTGAAAAAGATTTTAGAAAAAGCCCAAGTTTTTGAAGCTGAAAAAAATATTAACTTTTCTACTTTGCCTAATATGCGTCTTGCACCTGATATGCTTGCATTGGCAAAACAAGTTCAAATCGCCAGTGATACCGCTAAATTTTGTGCAGCGCGTTTGGCTGGCATTGAAGCCCCCAAATGGGAAGACAATGAAGCAACACTCACTGATTTAATTAATCGCGTCCAAAAAACAATTGATTTTTTATCTGTTTTTACGCCAGAACAGTTTTCAGACTGTGAAAGTAAAACAATAAAAGTTAAGGCAGGTAGCTACGATTTAAAATTTACTGGCGAACGTTACCAGTTATATTTTGCGATTCCTAACTTATATTTTCACGTAACTACAACGTATAACATTTTGCGTCACGCGGGTGTGCCATTAGGCAAACGCGATTTCTTAGGCGGTTAATGTTTATAAAGAAAGTGACTGCTATTTAGGTAGATAGTGGACAACAATTGTCAATTATTACTAATCATAATCAATCATAATTACAACTGTAATTGCACTGTAATTGACTAAACCAAATGACTTATATGACTAATAAAGCACACACACTGTATGACAAGCTTTGGCAATCCCACACTGTGCATGTCGAAGATGACGGTACTACTGTGTTATATATTGACCGTCATTTAGTGCATGAAGTCACCAGCCCACAAGCTTTTGAAGGGCTGCGTGAGGCAAACCGCCCTGTTTGGCGTGCCAGCAGTATTGTTGCAACAGCTGACCATAATACGCCGACAACAGGTTGGCAACACGGTTATGCAGGCATCACTGATGCCGTATCAAAAATTCAAATTCAAACCTTAGACGCAAATATCGCCACAATTAAACCCGCCGCGTATTTTCCGTTTATGCATCAGCGTCAAGGCATTGTTCATGTGATTGGCCCTGAAAATGGGGCGACTTTACCTGGCATGACCGTTGTTTGTGGCGATAGTCATACGTCTACCCACGGTGCTTTTGGGGCTTTGGCACACGGTATTGGCACTAGCGAAGTAGAACATGTGTTGGCAACGCAAACATTGTTAGCAAAAAAAGCAAAAAATCTATTGATACAAGTTGATGGTGTCTTACCACAAGGTTGTTCGGGTAAAGACATTGCTTTAGCAATCATTGGAAAAATAGGAACAGCAGGTGGTACGGGCTATACCATTGAATTTGCTGGGGCAGCGATTCGTGCTTTGAGTATGGAAGGACGCATGACTCTGTGCAATATGGCAATTGAAGCAGGGGCAAGGGCGGGTTTAGTGGCGGTAGACCATAAAACAATTGACTATGTTAAAGGCCGTCCATTAGCACCCACAGGTGATGCGTGGGAGCAAGCCGTAGCGTATTGGAACACTTTGCACAGCGATGTCGATGCACAATTTGATTTAACGGTTACCTTTGATGCTGCACAGATTGTGCCACAAGTGACGTGGGGGACTTCGCCTGAAATGGTACTGGGCATTGATGGGCGAGTACCTGACCCTGAAACTATTAAAGATGCCGTACACCGTGGGGCCATTGAACGTGCTTTAGCTTATATGGATTTAGAACCCAATCAAGCTTTGACAGATATTTTTGTTGATAAAGTGTTTATTGGTTCTTGCACCAACAGCCGCATTGAAGATTTACGCGAAGCGGCTAATGTAGTACGTAAATTAGGACAATCGGTTGCTAAAAATATTCGTGTAGCGATGGTTGTACCGGGTAGCGGTTTAGTGAAAGCCCAAGCGGAGGCCGAAGGTTTACATACTATTTTTAAAGCGGCAGGTTTTGAATGGCGTGAACCTGGTTGCAGTATGTGTTTGGCTATGAATGCCGATAAATTAGAACCCGGCGAACGGTGTGCCTCCACATCAAACCGTAATTTTGAGGGCCGTCAAGGTCAAGGCGGACGGACGCATTTGGTCAGCCCAGCGATGGCAGCGGCAGCGGCGATTAAAGGGCATTTTGTAGATGTGAGAATGCTTTGAGATGGGGAAATTGCAAAAGCTTATTTAATTAATTTTGTTAGGTCAAAGTAAAGGAGGAGGTAAAGCTAAAGCCTATCAAGTTAAACAAGTCAGGGATTTACTTCTGAAATACAAACTAAACATAGAAGGTACTCAAGATGAATAGCCGATATGAAATTATTATTTATTGGAGTGATGTAGACAATGCTTACTTGGCCGAAGTTCCCGAGTTGGCGGGTTGTATGGCTGATGGTGCAAGTTATCAAGAAGCTTTAGCTAATGCACAAATTGTGATTGATGATTGGCTTAATATCGCATTAGAAACGAATCGCTTTATTCCAGAACCTAAAGGCCGTTTACTTTACGCATAAAATAAATAAAAAAAGGACTTGTTATGAGTGCTATTGAAAGAATTACGCCTATATTAAAAGAAAAACTTCAGCCGCACGCAGACAGAATTGCAGGGAATAACGCTATTGAACATGATTATTTACCCGCAGTGTTATTGATCTGTATTGAAGGTAATAATCAAAGTATAGAGGCAGTTAAGGGTTTAGTTAATAGTAATAATGAGAATGTAAAGGGTATTAAAACCTTAATTGATAGTCATAATCAACTGATGAAACAATCAGATGAGACTGTAACTTTAATTAAACAGCTAAACAAGAAAATAAATATTTTAACCATTGCCACTGCTTTATTTGCAGTAATTACTCTTGCGATGCTTATTTATCAAATATTAAATAAGTAATAAATAATAGCTAGACTACACAATGCCTAAAAAAATACACGAATTAATTGCCCAGCACAGAGAACATTTTTTAAAGCGTAAGTTGGTTAAGCACCCATTATTAAACTTTAAACCCAGTACTAAACGAATTGATATAGTTACGCTATTTACAGGCATTACGCCCAATACGCCTGCTAACTTAGATAATCAATTAAACAGTGTCACTACACCCGCCGCCTTTGTGCAAAGTTTGTTTAGTAAACAGGGTGAATCAGTTTTACACAATGTCAGTGCCACTGTGATTACTAAAATTAGAAAAATAAAGCTAGAAGCACAAGATGCAATACACAGTACTGGGCAGCACGCTTTGTTTATGGGCTATCCGTGTATTGCAATTCCTGATGAAAAAGACAAAGTAACTAAGTTTGCCCCTTTGTTTTTAATTCCTATTGAGGTATTTAATACGGGTAAAGATGTTATCTTCCGTAGAAAGAAAGATGCTAGCAGCAGTAAAGACAACGTAATTTATGAAGATGTAAAGTTTAATAGCTTATTAGCTGCCTTCATTAAGCTACTAGACAATATTGATTTGCCTAAAGAGGCGACTTATGAATTGAATACTGATAATTTTATCCAAATCAAAGACGAAATATTAAACAATTGGCAGTTATTAACCAATAAGATGCCGAGTTTAACGGCGTGTGTAGCCCCTAACACCGATGAATTAAATACATTTATTCGCGGCGAAAAAGAGGCGTGTGTATATGACACGGCAATCATTGGCTTGGCTGATTTTACTGGGGCAGCTTTATTAGATGATTTAACAAAAATTGAAGCTTTATTAAGAGATAATCCTCAAGAATGTTCCCTACCTTTGATGAAATTGCTAGGGAACACCACAGAAAATACTGTGGAATTATCAGGAAGCACACCTAATGAAGACTCAAAATGGGTGATAGAAAAAAGCGACCCTTATCAAGAGGCTGCTGTTTGGACGCAACGGCTTGCCCCTATGATGGTGTTGCAAGGGCCACCAGGTACAGGTAAATCACAAACAATTGTCAATTTGATTGCTGATGCTTTGGCACACAAACAAACCGTTTTAGTGGTGTGTCAAAAAAAAGATGCCTTAACAGTTGTCAAAAAACGTATGGACGGTGTGGGTGTGGGCGGGTTAGCAAACTTGATTAATGATATTTCTGCCAACCGATTAACAACTATTAAAAACTTAAAATTTATTGGGGACAAGCAAGACAATACTGTCAATTTAGAAGAAGAAAGACAAGCAATTTTAAAACAGCAAGCCATTAAAAAAACAGAAAAAATACGCCATAGAAACGCTTTAAGTTCAGATATTACAACATTAGAGCAAAATTTAGATGCAGTTGCTACTGCTTTAAACGAAACGTTGAACGATATGATTATGCCGTATCGGCAACTTAAATCAAGGCTAAATACTGTCGGGTTTATGGCTGAAAGTGATGCTTGGCGAACGCCATTGCTGAATGCAATACACCAAGCAATAGAAACTGATGCCATTGATAAAATTAGTCTAAATACTTTAAAAGCTTATTTAGGCACAATTCAAGAACTTTCAGACACGGCGAATACAACAGGCTATCCATATAATAGGTTTTCTTCATTAAGTAAAAAATTAAGTGAACAAGAATTATCAAATACTTTAAAACAGATTAAAACAGTCCAAAAAATAGCTAAAAGAATTGCAAATGATAATGACAGTTTAACGATTCAATATCCCGCTGATATTGCTTGGATTGCTGAACATAGTTTTTTTAACCCTACTGCTGAAGTCAGTGGGATTTTTTATACCCCTTACTTATGTTCAGAAGATGAGTCATATAATCATTTGGAAATAGCTAGATTTGTATTGGCACTTAAACACTTGGCTAGTCTGACAAAAAATATCGTTGTGAAAGACATTATGGCGATACTTCGGCTTGAAGGTAATCAAAAAAATACGGCTTTAGACCGTATCCAAACTGTTGTTGATGATGCAATACATTTACGGGCTATCAATGCTTTTTTAGAGCAAATTAGAAGTAATTCAGTGTTTAAGTTGTTAAATACACATTTGCTAGGACACGTCAATCAATGGCAACAACACGTTGAAGCGATTGTTTTACATTATTTTTTAAACCAATTACTGGATAAATGTGGCAATAGTTTAGCGATGTTGCCGCGTGTCGAAGCAATGCGTAGCCAGTTATCAACCGCTTTAGAACAAAAAAGACAATCAGACGTAGACGATATTGTAGTCAAGTTTGACAACCAAACGGCTGCGGTGAACACCTTGCATGAAGCAGGTTTATTAAACGAACGCAGTGCTAAAGGTAGACTTAAAACAAGTTTACGTCAGTTATATTCAAATCCAAAGGGTGCTGATGCTATTAAAGACACTTTGCCGATATTATTAACAAACCCTGAAAATGCTTCATCATTGTTGCCGTTACAAAAAGACTTATATGATTTAGTGGTGATTGATGAAGCCTCGCAAATGTATGTTGCTGAAGCGATTCCTATTTTATTTAGGGCAAAGAAAGCTTTAATTGCAGGTGATATTCACCAAATGCCGCCGTCTAATACATTCTCGTTTGCTGAACAAGATGATGATGGTGATGATATAGACAATATAGATATTGATGATAGTAAGAATACTATTATTAATAATGCTTTTGATAATAAACGTGTTATTTCAAATTCAAGTATTGACGGTGAGTATCGGTTATTGGTTGCCGCAGAAAATACACTTAAAAAAGACAGTAAGCATAAAGTATCTTTAAATGTACATTATCGCTCGACACGAAGGGAATTAATTGATTTTTCTAATCATGCTTTTTATGAAGGTAAACTGATTATTCCATCGGGTAATGCACCTTTGGTTGAGGGTATGAACACGCCGATTGTATTTGAACAAGTTAAGGGTGGTTTATTTGAAACAGGAGTGGGTATTAATAAGATAGAAGCACAACGCATTGTGGAGTGGTTGAAAAAATTATGGCTGAATACAACACTTGAAACACGGCCTACAGTGGGTGTGATTGTAAATAACGTTAAGCAGCGTGATTATGTGTTGGAATGTATTGAAGACTGTAGCGGGAAAAATAGGGAATTTGCTGAAGTCTATGCTCAAGAACAAAATAGAAAAACCGCCGATGGTGAAGACGTAGCCTTGTTTGTACGCAGTGTAGAAACCGTGCAAGGTGATGAACGCGATGTAATTATTTATGGTTTTACGTATTCAGGCAGTAGTCGCAGTTTTGGCCCTTTAATTACGCCTAAATTTGATGGTAGAAAACGTTTAAATGTTGCCATAACCCGTTCTAAGCGGGGTATGGTGATATTAAATTCTTTAGAGATTAGTCATGTTTCTAATGTCGCTGAAAAAGATACTCACGAACGGTACTTTGTTTGGCAATACCTTCGCTATGCACAAGCGATTTCTGACAACTCACCAGAATCATTAAATATTGCGAATGAAGTTTTGAACCAGCTTAATCCTGCCAGAATAACAGCACAGGCTACTCAAGCCAGTACAGAATCACCTTTTGAAGATGAGGTTAAAGCGTATATTGAAAGTCTAGGTTATCACGTAACGCCGCAAGTCGGTGAAAGCGGTTTTAGAATTGATTTAGGGATTAAACAGCATAAAAATGATTTAAATTTTTTATGTGGTGTTGAATGTGATGGAGCAAGATGGCATTCTGGCTGGACTGCTCGGACACGTGATGTTTGGCGACAAGATATTTTAGAAAGCAAAGGCTGGAAGATAGTTAGAGTATGGAGTACCACTTGGTTTGAACACCAAGCACAGGCAAAATTTGAATTAAAAGTACAGTTTGCTGAATTACAATAGTACACATATTCTATGAATTATTTATTACAGGACATTATTTAATGGCAAACAGCAATTTATCCAAAGCAAAAATTGCGAAAAATGACGAATTTTATACGCAATATCAAGACATTGAAAAAGAAATATTGGCATATTTGGATTTTAATCCTGATACCTTTACTGGAAAAACAGTTTTATTGCCGTGTGATGACCCTGAATGGAGTAACTTTACTAAATTTTTTGCA
>JAYWHD010000102.1:0-7922 GCA_043777895.1 Betaproteobacteria bacterium
TAAATAAATATATGAATAACGGTTTTATAACAAATTCTAATACTTCTATATCTAACACATCGGATACTTTAACTAAAGCAGATATTACACAATTATTAATAAAACGTAATAGCTTATCTAAGCGTGAAGCCAAGCATTTAGTTAATCTGTTTTTTGAGGAAATTTATACTGCTTTATCTGCTGGGAATGAAGTTAAATTAACGGGTTTTGGCACTTTTAAAATATGTCAAAAGAAATCTCATTTGGGTCGCAATCTTAATACAGGTGCGTTAGTGCCTATTGCAGCACGTAAAGTAGTGGGTTTTTTACCTAGCCAAAAGTTAAAAGAAAAATTATTTTTATGATTATTTAATAGCTAATATAAATAAGATTATTAAAAAATAATAAAAAATAAGATAGATAAAATGAGTAAAGTAAAATAAACGAATAGATTTTATTTTTTTGTCGGAACGGTGAGATTCGAACTCACGACCCCTTGCACCCCATGCAAGTGCGCTACCAAGCTGCGCTACGTCCCGCAAAATATATTTTAGTCTTAAATGTATATTATTGCAAATTAGTTCAATGTTACGGTGCGCGATAATAGTAAAAAGTATAGAAAATTTATAAAAAGCCAATAGTATAAAAATATTTATACACAAAGTATAAAAAATACTATACAATACTGATCGTTGGAAGCGTGGCAGAGCGGTTGAATGCAGCAGTCTTGAAAACTGCCGAGGATGTGAGTCCTCCGTGAGTTCGAATCTCACCGCTTCCGCCAAAAAGTACATTGTCTGAATTAGTAATCAGTGTGTAATATGACTAAAGTAGTCTCTAAATACACTACAAAAATACACTAAAAATTACTAAACTAGATAAATTCATTGATAGACAAAAAGTGCAATTAAAATTGCACCACTACAATAGCGAACTATCTACAGTTAGCTGAATTCTTATCACCTCATAACGTTTTTCATAAACGTCTTTTGCTATAAACTAATCAATCTTTCAATCCGCGCTCAAGCGCACACACTCTTACGGTATGCACTTAAACGAACTCAAGTCATTACATTTATCGGCTTTACTAGATATGGCCAGCGAATTAGAAATAGACAATGCCAATCGTATGCGTAAACATGATTTAATGTTTGCCATCATGAAAAAGCGGGCTAAGTCGGGAGAGCCTGTATTTGGTGATGGTACGCTGGAAGTATTACCTGATGGTTTTGGTTTTTTACGGTCGCCAGATACTTCTTATTTGGCTAGTCCAGATGATATTTACATTAGTCCAGCCCAAGTACGGCGTTTTAATTTACATACTGGTGATAGCATTGAAGGCGAAGTCCGTATTCCAAAAGAAGGTGAACGCTATTTTGCTTTGGTTAAAGTAGATTCAGTAAATGGTGCTCCACCTGAACAGATGAAGCACAAAGTGATGTTTGAGAATTTAACCCCTCTACACCCTACTCGCCCTATGTTGATGGAGCGTAAAATAAAAGCGGAAGAAAATATTACAGGTCGTATGCTGGATATTATTGCTCCCATCGGTTTTGGTCAGCGTGGTTTATTAGTCGCCAGTCCAAAATCGGGTAAAACAGTGATGTTGCAACATATTGCACAGTGTATTGCAACCAATCACCCTGATGTTACTTTGATTGTATTGTTAATTGATGAGCGTCCTGAAGAAGTCACTGAAATGACGCGTACAGTACGGGGCGAGGTGGTTGCATCTACCTTTGATGAGCCTGCCGCACGCCATGTTCAAGTCGCTGAAATGGTGATTGAAAAAGCAAAACGTCTAGTTGAAATGAAAAAAGATGTGGTTATTTTACTAGACAGTATTACACGTTTAGCCCGTGCCTATAACAGTGTGATGCCAAGTTCGGGCAAAATAGGCACTGGTGGTATTGATACCGCAGCTTTACATCGGCCCAAGCGTTTTTTTGGTGCAGCGCGTAATTTAGAGGAGGGTGGTAGCCTAACTATTATTGCTTCGGCTTTAACTGAAACGGGCAGTAGAATGGACGATGTCATCTATGAAGAGTTTAAAGGCACAGGCAATATGGAAGTGCATTTAGAACGCCGTTTAGCAGAAAAACGGGTTTATCCTGCAATGAATATTAATAAATCAGGTACGCGTCGAGAAGAATTACTATTAGCAAAAGAACAGCTTGCCAAGATATGGGTACTGCGTAAGCTAATGTTTGAAATGGATGATATAGCCGCAATGGAGTTTATGTTAGATAAAATGAAACAAACAAAAAATAACGCTGAATTTTTTGATTTAATGAAAAAATAAATAAAAATAAATAAAATTAAAAATAAATAAATTTTTATTTAAGATAATATTTAAAATCAATGGTGTAAGTTAAATAGTTGGTGTAACATATTTTTAACATCTTTTTGCACTACATTTTTACTTTTATTGCTTTTATTGTTTATATTTATTATTTTTTTGCTATTTACTATTATTTATTTATAGTATTACTATTACTATTATTATTATTATTATTACTTTATATTCTTTTTAGAAAGCCTGTCGTATGAACCAACTTGCTAATATTATTGAAACGTCATGGGAACACCGTGCAACACTCAATGCAGCGAATGCCAGTATTGAGTTAAGAGATGCTGTTAATCATGTTATTAATCAACTGGACAATGGTGGTTTGCGTGTTGCCGAAAAATTAAACGGTGCGTGGGTAGTCCATCAGTGGATTAAAAAAGCTGTACTCTTATCATTTAGATTAAATGACAATGTCATTCAAAACAGTGGGGATTTACAATTTTTTGACAAAGTACCGACTAAATTTTCAGGAATGACACAAGACCAACTGCGGGCAGGTGGTTACCGTGTAGTGCCACCAGCTGTGGCTCGTCGTGGTAGTTTTATTGGTAAAAATGTAGTGCTAATGCCCAGTTATGTCAATATTGGTGCTTATGTTGATGAGGGTTCAATGGTGGATACTTGGGCAACGGTAGGCAGTTGTGCTCAGATTGGTAAAAATGTTCATTTATCAGGTGGGGTTGGTATTGGTGGTGTATTAGAGCCGCTGCAAGCTAATCCAACTATTATTGAAGATAACTGTTTTATCGGGGCAAGGTCTGAAGTGGTTGAAGGTGTGATTGTAGAAGAAAACTCTGTGATTAGTATGGGTGTATACATTAGCCAAAGTACTAAAATTTATGATAGAGCTACTCAAACTATTACTTATGGTCGGATTCCATCAGGCAGTGTAGTCGTGAGTGGAAACTTGCCCAGTGCTGATGGTACACACAGTTTATATTGTGCAGTGATTGTTAAGCGTGTTGATGCACAAACGCGTGCTAAAACAGCGATTAATGATTTATTGCGTGGTGATTAATGTTTAAAATTATTTTTAGAATTGTTTTTATTTGAGTTTTTTATTTTTAGGAGACCACTATGCTATTGGAACAATTATTTGAGTTAATGGCTGAAAAAAAAGCATCTGACTTACTGTTGTCGGCAGGCTCACCTATTACTATTAAAATTCAAGGTACGCTATTGGTAGTAAACCAAAATAAAATACTAAATAGTAGTGACATCGTCAATCTTGTTGCACCTATGCTTAGCGAAGATTCATTAAAAAAACTAATGATTGAAAATGATTTAAATATAGGCATTAAGCGGCCTGCTATTGGTAATTTTCGTCTATCAGCGTTTAAGCAAAAAGGCAATATATCGGCTGTATTTCGTTATATCCCTAATACACCGCCTAGCTTAGAACAACTACAAATCCCTGGTTTTGTTGGTAATTTAATTGATGAGCCACGGGGGTTGATTTTAATTTGCGGTTCAACAGGTAGCGGTAAATCAACAACTATTGCCTCAATGTTACAAAAACGTAACAATAGTCGTATGGGTCATATTTTAACAATAGAAGATCCGATTGAGTTTTATTTAGACTCGAATAAATCATTAATTAATCAACGTGAAATAGGAACAGATGCATCTAATATAGATGCGGCATTAAAAAATGCACTTCGTCAAACACCTGATGTTATTTTTATTGGTGAAATTCGTGATCATCAGTCAATGACCGCCGCAATTAGCTATGCGTTGTCAGGTTACTTAGTTATTTCAGCTTTGCACGCTAATAATAGTTATCACGCACTTAGTCGGATTGTCAGTATGTATCCTATTGAAGGACGCAATACACTGTTATCTGATTTATCGGTATCGCTTAAAAGCGTAGTTACACAGCGTTTAGTCAAAACAGTCAAAGGTGATCGAGTGCCTGCGGTTGAAGTAATGGTTAATACGCAACTGACTGCTCATTTAATTGAACACGGGCGTTTAAGCGAGTTAAAAGAAGCCATGAATAAATCATTGACTAAAGGCTCTCAAACTTTTGACCACCATTTAATGGCTTATGTTAATGAAGGTTTGGTTTCTTTAGACGAGGCACTTAACCACGCTGATTCTGCAAGTAATTTAATGTGGTTACTTAATAACCAAGGTATTAACAAAAGTACCGAACCCGTTCATACTCCTGTAGACCGTACAGCGAGTGGCGCACAATATAAAGAGTTTAATTTTGGTTAAAACATTTGCATTTTATTCGTTTGTATTTTATTTACACCTTATTTACACTTTATATGTCTTTATTACCAAAAAAAATTACCAACGATACCCGGGTATTTGACTTGTCTTGTCAATTGATTCAACAAGCTTCAATTACACCCTTAGATGAAAATTGCCAATTTTTCCTGACTAAACGGCTAGAGTCAATTGGTTTTCAGTGCGAATTTTTTAAAAGTGGTGATGTGTTTAATGTATGGGCTAGGCGTGGTACACTAAGTCCATTGTTTGTATTTGCAGGTCATACCGATGTTGTTCCAACAGGGCCTTTAGAGGACTGGCATAGTAATCCATTTAAACCTGAAGTACGAGACGGCAAACTGTATGGGCGTGGTGCAGCTGATATGAAAAGCTCTTTGGCAGCATTCGTTGTTGCTATTGAAGACTTTGTTGCAGCTCACCCAAGTCATAAAGGCAGCATTGCTTTACTATTAACCTCTGACGAGGAAGGTCCTGCCATTGATGGTACTGTTGTAGTATGTAATGCTTTAAAAGCACGCGGTGAACAATTAGATTTTTGTATTGTAGGTGAACCCACATCAAGTTATGTATTGGGTGATACTATCAAAAATGGTCGGCGTGGCAGTATGAGCGGTAAATTAATTATTAAGGGTATTCAATGTCATATTGCGTATCCAGAAAAAGGTCGTAACCCTATCCATCAGGCAGCCCCAGTATTAGCTGCTTTGTGTGCAATTAAGTTTGATGCGGGTAATGATTATTATTTGCCGACTAGTTTTCAAGTTAGTAATATTCACGCGGGGACAGGGGCTTCAAATATTATTCCAAATGAAGTTACCATTGACTTTAATATACGTTTTTGTACTGAAAACACACCCGACACTATTCAAGAAAAAATTTATGCCGTACTGAATCAAGCCGCGTTTAATCTTGAATATGATTTAGCTTGGACTGTATCAGGTTTGCCTTTTTTAACGCCTCAAGGTACTTTGTGTGAGGCTTTAAGTGCCGCTATTATTGCTGAAACAGGCATAAAACCTGAATTATCTACTACGGGCGGAACATCAGACGGGCGATTCATTGCACATATTTGTCCGCAAGTGGTTGAGTTTGGTCCTATTAATGACAGCATTCACAAATTAAACGAACATGTTAATGTAGCCGATTTAAATCCTTTGGCAGGTATTTATCGCCGTACCTTAGAAAATTTACTTAATATTGATGATATTAATGATATTGATGATATTTCAAAGTAATAATAGTTTAATAATTTTTTAATAATGTTTCAAAGTAACTATTTTAATATTTCTGTAGGTAACGCACTAGAAGATGCTGAATGCCAGTTTGAAACAGCCGAATTAGTATATGGTCACGGGACTGACAACGCGTTTGACGATGCATGTGTGCTGCTACGTTATGCGATGAACTTGCCTTACGATACTGATGTGACACAAGCTATTTGGCAGCAGTATATGCCTGAAAAATCACTGGCTATTTTTAATCAATTAGTCAAACGCCGTATCGCTGAACGGTTGCCAGTGCCTTATTTAACAGGCTTAGCTTATGTGCAAGGTGTTACTTTATATACTCATCCAGCGGTAATCATTCCGCGTTCTTTGTTGGGCGAAGTATTGTTTTCGTATGGTTTAGAGGTTTATTTAAATAGTGAACCCAAGCACATTTTGGATTTATGTACAGGCAGTGCAGCTATTGCTATTCAAGCGGCTATGGTTTATCAACACGCAATAGTTGATGCAGTGGATATTGAGCCCGCTGCTATTGATTTAGCAATGCGAAATATTGCTTTACATAAACTAGAGAATCGTATTTATGTGTATAAGGGCGATTTATACACTGCCTTGGCTACTAATACCCATTCAGTTCGCTACGATATTATTTTAAGCAATCCGCCTTATGTGAATGAAGAGTCTATGCAGCTTTTGCCCGCTGAATACCGTGCTGAACCACGGTTAGCTTTAGCAGGTGGTCATGATGGTATGGATTTTATCCGAACAATTATTGCTCAAGCCAAGGATTATTTAACGACTAACGGGCTTTTAGTATTAGAAATTGGCTTTGAATCTCATTACTTTGAGTTAGCTTTTCCAACACTACCTTGTGTTTATTTGCCAGTAGCAGCAGGTGATAATTTTATTGTGTTAATAACCGCAACGGATTTACAACAGTTATAACGGTTGTAATAGTTGAGTTATAAATACAATAAAACGTATTCATCTAAACCATCTAAACCATCTAAACCATTTTAACCATTAGAAAGTACGTATCTTTGTGATTAAATTAGACAATATTACCTTAGCACGTGGCAGTAAAACAGTCTTAGAGAAGACTTCATTGGCCGTTTTTGATGGTGAACGTGTTGGACTAGTGGGGCGTAACGGTGCTGGTAAATCTAGCTTGTTTGCAATGCTGCTTAAGCATATTGATGCAGACAGTGGGCATATTTCAACGCCGCCTCTGACCCGTATTGCTTGGGTTGCACAAGAAGTAGAAGCCCTGCCTATTGCCGCTGAACAATTTGTTTTAGAAGGTGATGTCATACTACACCACATTCAACAACAGCTGGACAACGCCTACACAACAGGTGATGACCACGCTATTGGTGACTTATACGAGCAGTTTGAGTATGCGGGCGGTCACACGGCTATGGCGAATGCCCGTAAATTATTATCAGGACTCGGTTTTAGTCAAAGTGAATTAACGCTACCTGTTGCTGATTTTTCGGGCGGTTGGCGTATGCGTTTAAACCTAGCACGTGCTTTAATGCAGCAATCTGATGCACTTTTATTAGATGAACCGACCAATCACTTAGATTTAGATGCTATTGTTTGGTTAGAGCAATGGCTGACTAATTATACGGGTATGGTGTTTGTTATTTCCCATGACCGTGATTTTTTAGATGCCGTTGTAAAAACGGTTGTGCATGTAGACCAAAAAGTACTCAACCGTTACACTGGTAATTATTCTAGTTTTGAAGCACAGTACTCAATGCGTATGCTACAAGCCTCTAGTGCGCAGCAAAAAACAGATATACGGCGTGCAGAACTGACTAAGTTTATTGACCGTTTTGGTGCAAAAGCCAGTAAAGCTAAGCAAGCACAAAGCCGTGCAAAAATGCTCACTAAATTAACCGATTCACCTGTTTTTGTGCATGAAGATGCACCGCAATTCCGTTTTCATACGCCTGA
The DNA here is from genome assembly GCA_043777895.1 of Betaproteobacteria bacterium. Classification (GTDB taxonomy): domain Bacteria; phylum Pseudomonadota; class Gammaproteobacteria; order Burkholderiales; family Burkholderiaceae_C; genus JBDLSY01. The sequence continues at coordinate 7,753 of JAYWHD010000102.1, forward strand.
TATTACCCCCGATATCCCGTTACGTTTGATTGAATCAGCCTGTGGTTATGATGTAGCCGCCCCTATTTTAAATAAAGTTACTCTTGAATTACGGGCAGGCGAACGCATTGGTTTATTGGGGCGAAACGGTGCGGGTAAGTCTACTTTAATTAAAACATTGTGTGCTACTT
>JAYWHD010000103.1:0-2842 GCA_043777895.1 Betaproteobacteria bacterium
GTACTGTTCGCCGCCCTTAAAACCGTGTCAAGCGTACTGCCCACAGAAAAAGTGCTGTCTAAAGTCCCCAATGCCCCATGCACTTGTTCGCCTATCGGCTCTAAACTGCCCGACGCATCGCCTATCAAGCCCAGCATCAGCATCCGACGCAAAGCCATAAACGCGTCCAACGGCGTAACCCCCGCCGGTGCATTCAACAAGCCCAACACAATAATCACTATCACGATGTGATACAACAACTCCGTTAAATTCGCCTCGTCTGAATTCTCCGTCCGCAACTCAAACGCAATCAAAAAACCATAATGTGTAATATATAGCGTCTCAATCACCAAAGCAATTAAATGAATAGACCGCACAAACTCAGCATTTACACCGCTCATCAATGTGTCAAAACTGCTCACAACTAACTTGAAAATTAAACTGAATATCGGAAATGCCAGCGGATCCATCTGAATACTCCCTGCTTTAATTTGTCATAAGCTAAAGTGCTTTGTGGCGATAATTATTTTGGTTGTTTTAATTGTTTTAATGGTTTAATAATTTGATTTTTAAGTTTTTTAATATTAGCAGCACTCTCCATTCTGAGTAATAAGTTATTGTCTTTAGTTATCTCGTCAAATTTCTTTAAATTATTATCATTAATTAAAACTACATTTTTTTCTATCTCTTCCATAGTTTTAGCATTATTATTTATCTTTGCGTAAATAGTACCAGCATCAGTTGATCGTAAATTAATATTATGCTTTAATTTTTCTTGAAATTTTTCATTTAATCTAGATTGAACATCTTCATATACTGAAGTAAGGTGTATAGAACACTCCTTTACAAGTTGCGTTCTTTTCAAAAGTGATTGCTCTTGATTAACAAGATAATTATGCTCAGAGGTATAAAACTGTTTAAATTTAACTAAAAATTCGGCACGTTTTTGATTTGAAATATTTAAAATATTTGTAGTTAGATTATTAGACAAATAAGTATCAGTCGTTGTCTGATATTCAGTATTTCTAAAATCATTGTTCCTTAAATCCTTAAGTCTTTTTATATTAGCATCTGTTTCTATTTTAAGTAATAAATTGTTGCTTTCAGTTATCTTATCAGATTTGCTTAAATTATTTTTATTGATTAAAAGTATATTACTTTCTACTTCCTTTATAGTTTCAGCATTTTTCTTTAAATTTATACGAAAAGCATCAAGATCAATGGATCGTAATTTAACATTACTCTTTAGGTTTTGTTGAACTTTTTTAGTTAATGCTGTTTGAATCTCTCCATTCATTACATTAAGCTTTTGCGAATAGGCTGTTATAAACCGTGTTATTTCAAAAAATGGAAGGTCTTGTTCAATAAAATATTTACATTCAGACGTATAAAGTTGCCCAAGCCTGATTAATAACAACGCACGTTCTCTAGCAAGAGTACTTGAGGTGTTTAAACTATTTTCAGCTAAGTTGCCACTTAAATGTGGGTCAGTCACTATGTGATGTTGGGCATTTCTAAAATCATTTTTACGTAATGAATTAGTATAAAGCACATGTAAATTTCCTAATCTGTCTAACAGAATATTTGCATTTGCGTCATTCTTCTTACTAACAATGTCTATCAATCCGCGTCCGCTTATTAAAATAGACATATTATCAGTATTAATTTCTTCAAGTTTTATGCACGTTAATGGGGCTAATGGTGATACAACCTTAGTATTAAGGTCTTCTGGAGGTACTACGATTAGTTTTGACTTAATTGCTTCGCCGTACCTTAGTCTAACTACTTCGTCTACTTGAACAAGAAATGCCGTGAAATCAGCAGTCTTTTTGAAGGCCTCTGAAGTATTATTTTCCGTAACCTCATTAACATCGTTATTATATTGTCGTAGCGACTGGTTTATATGCTTGTATATCTCATAGTTTGAGGTATTCTTTAGGTCTAGTTTACCAATGTACTCATTTGTTAAAGCAGGAGAGACAAGAGAAGGCGGGACAGCTATATCTTCTATTACACGTAAAGCAAATTTATTTTTTTGTGTAGCTTTATTCAATAGCTCAATCGTTATTTTCTGCTTATTACTACAATTAGGATCGTTATAAATAACTTGATTACCTTCTACGCCAATCAACAAAATTGCATGAGGGTCAGTAAAGGTATTGCCATCAATCATTCCGTTATAAATTCCAGCAGCCACACCTGTTTTATGCTCATCTAACAACTCATTTAAAATTTTAGGGGTTAATCTACCCACGTACTGTGGAAGAAATATTAATCCTTGCGTTATAGCTAGATCTTTAAATATATAACCATCATAATTCTTAAAACTATACAACATTGTTTTATTAGCCTCTTGATAACATGCGTAGCTGTACATTACGTCCCCATTAGGAAAATAAAGTATGTCGAGTGTGTTATCAGAAAGCATATTAGATATATTTATTTGCCGTTTTATAGAGTTATTTGGGTTATCATAAATCCAGTCAGCATACGTAGGAGGCGAAGGTGATGTGTTTACAGGCCTCATCATAGATAGAGTAGCGAACCAACACAAACCACCCTCTCCATTTTTTTGAAATTTTTGAAGGGGTATCACATTATTTCCAATTGAATCTAAAAAATAAGGCGAACCATACTGTCTTATTGTTTGAGTTAAGATTACAGGAATATCAAGTGTTTTATTATGATACCCTCTAGTATTGGCAATACTATTAACGGATTCATCATCTGAATCACCACCTTGAATTGAAATGGATTCAAGTAAAATTGATAAATCATTTGAATTGTTACTAAATATTGATGACCCATCATCGTCACCCCCACCCCGTAAACGCAGTATGGTGTTGTTGAGTTCGGTATCAGT
>JAYWHD010000104.1:0-2833 GCA_043777895.1 Betaproteobacteria bacterium
TCTGATATTAATTCAAAAGCAGTCAATGAATCGCTGGCGTATTGTTTTGACAAGGTTAATAGTTGTAAGGCGTGCGTAGTCGATTGAACAGCAACCCAAGCGACTTGTTTAAAAGCGGGTAGAGGAAACAGTTTTAATACTGCCGCTGTAATAATGCCTAAAGTGCCTTCACTGCCAATAAATAAATCTTTTAAATCATAACCCGTGTTATCTTTGCGCAAGCTGCGCAAACCGTGCCATATATTGCCTTCAGCGGTGACTACTTCTAAGCCTAAACACAGTTCTCGGGTATTGCCATAACGCAGCACTTGAACACCACCTGCATTGGTCGCTAAATTACCGCCAATCGTGCAACTGCCTTGCGAAGCTAAACTTAACGGAAACAAACGATTAACTTCGCGGGCTGCAGTCTGTATCGTCTGTAAAATACAGCCTGCTTCCACAGTCATTGTGTAGTTATCTATGTCAATTTCACGAATATTGTTTAAGCGTTTTAGACTAATGACAATATTTTTACCCGTAGGATTAGGAACGCTGCCGCCTGATAAGCTGGTATTACCGCCTTGCGGAATAATATTAATGGCGTATTTAGCACAAAAACGCACAATATTAGCGACTTCTTCAGTATTAATTGGTTCTACAACGGATAAGGCTTGCCCTTGATAATGTTTACGCCAGTCTATTAAGTAGCCTGCCATATTGGGTACATCAGTAAATAAACGCCCTGAAAACGTTTGCCGTAAGCCTTCAATTAATATTTGATTATTATCAATGTTAGTATTAATGTTAGTATTAATAATATTATCAATATTGGTATTAGTATTAGATTGATTACTTAAATCAGTAACGGCTTTAAAAGCAGCTAAACTGGCTGAAAATTCGTCTATTAATGTACTGGGCATATCGTTTAAGTGTACGGTTGAGATTAACCATTTTGCATCATCTTAAAGTATAGGTTATATTGTTTGACGCTACAATATTTTATGAGTGCATGACAATGGGGTTGTGTTGAATATTGGAGTCTATCATGGAAAAACAAGAAAAAAAAGTTAGTTGGTTACTAGCTGCTGCCATACTATTTATGCCCTACGGTTTTAGTTGGTTTTTACTCAGGAATGGTTATAGTAAAAAAGCAAGATTGATAGGTTTTGGATATATGGTTGTTTATGTATTTATGCTTCAAAGGAATATTTCTACTACAAGCCAAATTAAACTACTTGCAGCTGAAGCAACAATACCTGTTAATCAAGTGAATGTAAAGGAGCAAGAAGTTGAAAATATAATTATGACTTTGGTACAGAAAAATGCCATAAAATCTGCAAAACAATACCTCGCTACGGCAGGGTTTTCTAGAAATGGACTAATTCAACAACTCTCATCAGATGCTGGAGATGGTTATGACATTGCTGATGCTACGCTGGCAGTAGATAGTCTAAATAATGACTGGAATCAGGAGGCTGCTAGGTCTGCAAAACAGTACCTTAGTATTCAAGGCTTTTCGTGTAAAGGTCTTATCAAACAACTTTCATCTAGTGCAGGTGACAAATACACAGTAAATCAGGCTAAATATGGGGTGAATCAAGCTGGTATCTGTAGTTAATTCTTTCTATTCTTAAATTAAATTTAATCGTTGAGGTTGTAGGTTCTTGTTAGCTACAACCCACTTGCAATTCAATACCCATCTTAACAATGCATGAGTGGCATTTATCAGCATAGCTATAAAAAAACTTCTGCAAAACTATTAAAAGTATATTTATTAAGCTTTAAAACTTAAAGCTTGAATCAAAATTTTCAGAATTTAAGAGGTTTTTAAATCCTGCTTTATCCTTTAATCTTAAAAATCCTGATTCTAAGCAGTATTTATTGAATAAACCGCTTTCAAACTCAAAGCTTGTCTCGTATTAATGCAGTTTTGAAAAAGTCTATTTATTGACTCAACTCAACATTAATCCATGCTGATAGGCAATATTAAGATTAACGTTATTAGGATTGTCTAAAGTATCAATGGTGTGTTCACCATCACACTGCGACAACACCGCTGAATAAGTGTCTATAAATTTAATATGTTCGTGCCATACATTGGTTAATTCACCCGATTTTGAGCTATGACTAAAAGCACGGCTATACGTACGAATAAAATCATCAGCACAAGGCTTAGAATCGTTATGCAATATGGTATTACTTGATGCTGCGATAACAGGTTCACATCTAAAACGCATTGTTCCAGTTTGCGTTTGCTGACTTAACATTTGAATCAAATTATCTTGCGTAACACTAGATTCAGTTGCTTGTGCTATTGACAGTAACTGATGGGCAGACAAAGTAGCCGGGCTTGCAGCTGTCAAGGCTTGTGCCACCGCTTGATGCCAAGGCGTTGGTAATGATGAAGTCCCTTTAGGGGTAACAAAATGATTGGCTAATGTTGTATGAGCGGTATAGTATGCCTGATAATGACATTCCATCCACACAGAAGCTGGCGTATTGTAGTTAATCAATGAATGCTGGTCACGATGAACTAATAAAGTTTGTCTAAAAGTACGGTTGCGTAAATAATCCATATATTGCTCAATCGCAATTTGATCATGCCCACATTCATTAAACAAATCTTGCGGCAAGTTACCCCCTAAATTATTAAGATAAATGGTACTAATTTCAGTTTCACTTAAATACTCCAATTGATGGCTACGCGCTTTGTTTATAAATGCTTCAAAATAACAAGGCTGATTAAATTGCTCTAAAAATTCGTGCTGTAAGTAAGAGTCATTAAAACCACTCATTTGTTGTCTTTGTTCTAGCATCTGCTGCTTTAAAACAGACCCTTCGGCAGCACTAT
>JAYWHD010000105.1:0-7766 GCA_043777895.1 Betaproteobacteria bacterium
CCCTGTATTAGAAATAGTACAGGGGGTTTGTCTTTGTTAAATTATATTAAATTATATTAAATTATCTTAATTAAAAATCTATTCAAATCCTTATATTGACCCCTTAATATTGTAAAATTAAATGCTTGATAAAAAGCAATCCTAATCTTAAAGTGAGTAATTCTATGACTGTCATGAGTAACACTCCTCAAACTGCCGCACAGGCAGCTGAACGTGCTAAAGCTTTATCTGCTGCATTATCACAAATTGAAAAACAATTTGGTAAAGGCTCAATTATGAAATTTGATTCAGCTGCACCTGTAGCTGATATTCCTGTTGTATCAACAGGTTCTTTAGGCTTAGATGTAGCACTGGGTGTGGGTGGTTTGCCGCGCGGTCGGGTAGTAGAAATTTATGGTCCAGAGTCATCTGGTAAAACGACATTAACTTTACAAGTAATTGCTGAAATGCAAAAATTAGGTGGTCAATGTGCTTTTATTGATGCCGAACATGCTTTAGATGTTCAATATGCTCAAAAGTTAGGTGTTAATTTAGGTGATTTACTCATTTCTCAACCTGATACTGGTGAACAAGCCCTAGAAATTGCTGATGCTTTAGTCCGTTCAGGCAGTGTTGATTTGATTGTAGTAGATTCTGTCGCTGCTTTAGTGCCTAAAGCGGAAATTGAAGGCGATATGGGTGATTCATTGCCTGGCTTACAAGCACGTTTAATGAGTCAAGCCTTGCGTAAATTAACAGGACAAATTAACCGTACTAATACTATGGTCATTTTTATTAATCAGATTCGTATGAAAATTGGTGTCATGTTCGGCAGTCCTGAAACGACTACGGGTGGCAATGCTTTAAAATTTTATGCTTCTGTGCGTTTAGATATTCGTCGTATTGGATCAATTAAAAAAGGTGATGAAGTTGTTGGTTCAGAAACCCGTGTAAAAGTAGTTAAAAATAAAGTTGCACCACCTTTTAAATCAGCTGAATTTGATATTATGTATGGCAGTGGTACTTCGCGTGAAGGTGAAATTTTAGATCTAGGGTCAGCCAATGACATTGTTGAAAAAGCGGGTGCGTGGTACAGCTACGGTGGTGAGCGAATTGGACAAGGTAAAGACAATGCGCGTGATTTTTTAAAAGAACATCCTGAAATGTCAATAGAAATTGAAAATAAAATTCGTCATAAGTTAGGTGTCACTTTGCGGCCTTCTAAAGATATAGTAAGTAAAGCATCAAAAGCTGATAATAAAATAGATAGTAAAGTAGATAAAATAGATAAAGTGGAAAAATCCAATAAAAAAATACCTCCCGTTGCTACGATAATCACTGAATCTAGTAATGGTGTTGGCTCTTAGCTTGATTAAAAAATATCTATATATAAAAAGTACCTAAACTTTAACTTGTGTAATGAATACTTTGTTGCCTAATAACCGTGTCATTAAAGCACGGGCAGTTTACTACTTGTCTAAACGCGACTATAGCCGTAGTGAACTCACTAAAAAACTAGCTACGGCTATTTACGTAAAAAATGATTCTCTTGAAAATATTGATACAACTGACTTACTTAGATATCCTACTGCAGAAGAAATTAATGAAGTACTTGATGATTTACAAAAGCAAGGTTTTTTGAATGATGCACGTTTTGCATCAAGTACCGTAAAACGACAAGCTCTTAAGTATGGGACGGCACGTGTTTCCGCTGTTTTATCTCAACATCAATTGGATACTCACACAGTCTCTAATCTAATTCAAGAACTTAAAGACACTGAACTTCAGCGGTGTTACACGGTATGGTTAAAACGATTTAATGGATATAGTATCAATGTGTTACAGTTACTTAGCTATCCAGATAGACAAGCCGCCCTAGCTAAACAAGGACGTTTTTTAACGCAACGAGGCTTTAATGCCGATGTAATACGAAAAGTATTACAAGGTTGGCAGCCTGATAAGCTATAAATTAATATTTCTTAGCTAATGCTAAATTTTAACTTTTATAGCATTTATATTGATGAGCTAGTTTGATAGTTTTACTGATTGCTTCTTAGTGATTAAATTGTCTACATCGCTACTACTTTACCACTACTCTATTTAATTACCTAATTTATCTTATGAACCATTTGTCATCAACGCCAATCAATTTAACTCATTTTTTAAAGAATACTGAAGCCCACGCTATTCTTGCTGAAGGCGTTACAGACACTGCAACACTTGTGTCTATTTTATGTGATGTCATCGGTCTTTCTGAAAGTAGCTTAGACAGTTTGCCTAAAATAGTCTCAAAAATACTTCCTGTTCAAGTAAACGGCTTAAATACTTCTTTACCCAGTAGTGTATGGTTAGCACCTATGGAGCCTGAAACACGTAACTGGTTAGTTCATTGCATATTAAATAGCAATACTGTGGTAGAGCATAGCGGTAGTGCACCTAGCGATACCGCTTTAGTTATATGCAGCCCACTGGGACAAGATGTCAGTAGTCAGGTGCTACTACACCAGCTGCCCGCTGCCCGTACTGTTGGTATTGACGGATTTTTACCGTTAGACTCTCTGAAACGATTAACTTTGATGGTTAATCCTGCCACCAGCTTTGACGCATTAAACACTGCCATTGTTTTATTAACCAGTAGCCAAAAAGCCGTTAGTATTATTAAAGACAGTGCGGGGTTTGTTGTCCAGCGTGTCCTATTGACGAATATCGCTATGGCATGTGAACTTGCACAACACAGTACTTTGACACCACAAGCCATTGACCAAGCAATACTGGATTTAAATTTGGGTTACTCTCAAGGTTTATTGGCATGGGCTGATGCACTGAATCCATCACGCGTTGCACAGACTTTGGCTGCACTAAAAACGACTACAGGTAACGCGGCATATAGTCCAGCTTTATGGTTACAACGCCGTGCACAATTAGGGCAAAGTGTATTGAAATCAGACTTTTAATGATTAGGTAAGACTTACGCAAAAATAGTGAAATAGCTAAGTCGTTAGTTTTGCGTAAATATTGTCTAGATTATTTATATTGTCTAGCGTGAGTGTAGTACTTTTTTGTAATATTATTTGTATTTTTACTACTTATCTACTGTTGATTGAGTGCGTTCTACTGTTAATAGACTATCTTCACTATTACTATAGACATCAGTTGAATCATCAGGAATGGGTTCATCAGGCGGATTGCCATCGTACACTTGATTTTGACGGCGACTAATAGAGGCATCGCGTACAAAAGCGTATTCGTCTACCCCCATTTTTTTTAAAGCATCGGTTACAGGTAATAGTTCAGCACGTGTCTGTACTAAGTTTATGCCCAGCAAGGTGTTACGTGTGGGGATATGGTCAATATCTTTAGTGATAATATTGCGGTCAATCGGTGTATTAATAGCCATTTGTCCTATAGTGGCTAAGCCATCACGCACATTACTAGGACCTAATAAAGGCAACATCACATAAGGCCCCGCAGGAACTCCCCACACAGCCAGTGTTTGTCCTAAATCTTCTTTATGATTAGGTAGCCCTACTTTAGTAGCAACATCAAAGCAACCCGCTAATCCAGCAGTGCTATTAAGAGCAAACCTTGTCACATCTTCACAGGCGGCTTGTAATTTACCTTGTAATACATTGTTAAGTGCTGAAAACGGCACTTTTAAATTGTCAAACATATTACCCACACAATCACGTACGGGGCTAGGTATCACAGCGGTATAACCTCTAGCAATAGGTTGAGTGATTGCAGCATCTACCGTTGTATTCACTTTAAACATAGTACGGTTATAAGACTCAAATGGATCTTTTAGGTTAGGTGTAGTAATAGACGTACATCCTACAGATAAAATAACTAATATAGCCACCAGTACATAACGTATTAAACCTGAATAGCAACACATTAAATGTACTAAGTAATTGCTTTGATAATTTTGATGATTTTGATTCATAAGTAAACGATAAAAAGTAAAAAGTTTACGGCGTTATAGGTTTAGCCGTTGTATCTGCTGCTTTATTGAACATAAACTGACTAATTAATTTTTCCAACACAATTGCAGATTGAGTCTCGGTAATTTTATCATTTGGTTTAAACATTTCACTAGCACCGCCTGCATCTAAACCAATATACTGCTCACCCAATAAACCTGCTGTTAAAATTTTGGCAGAGCTATCGGTTGGAAATACTGTTTTAGTATCAATATTCATAGTGACTTTAGCTTGATAATCTGAATTATCAAACTCAATTGATTCAATACGCCCCACAGTTACACCAGCACTTTTAATCGGTGCATGGCTTTTTAAGCCACCAATATTATCAAAATTAGCCGTTAAACGGTAAGTACTGCCCGTATTAAAACTGGCTAAGTTAGCCGCCTTAAGTGCTAAAAAGACTAAAGCACTTAAACCAATTAACAAAAACAGCCCCACCCATACATCGTAATGCTTCTTTTCCATGAATTTCCTCATCGCTTTTTAGTAAAAATAGTATAAATACAAGCAAATATAAATATAAATATAAATATAAATATAAATATAAATATAAATATAAATATAACAGTATAAATAATAATATTTTAAAAATAACTGCTTTAAAAATAACCACTTTAAAAAATAAATTTAAAACATAAATGCAGTTAGTATAAAGTCTAATGCTAACACAGCTAAGCTACTGGCAACTACTGTTTTAGTGGTGGCATTAGCGACACCTTCAGGCGTAGGTTCAGATTCATACCCAACAAACAATGCAACGCTGGTCACTAACACCCCAAAACACACACTTTTAATTAAACCCTGCCCTACATCACGCCACCAATCAACAGATGTTTGCATTTGCCCCCAAAAGCTACCCGAATCAGCACCGACCAAAACAACAACAATCAGCCACGCACCGATTAAGCCCATTGTACTAAACACAGCAGTTAATAGCGGCATAGCCATAAACCCGCCCCAAAAGCGAGGCACCATAATACGGCGAATCGGACTAACGCCCATCATACTCATCGCAGTCAATTGTTCGCCCGCTTTCATTAAACCTATTTCAGCGGTTAAAGCAGTCCCTGCACGGCCTGCAAACAGTAACGCAGTCACCACAGGGCTTAATTCACGGACTAAAGATAGATTGACTGCTAAACCGACCAAATCAGCACTGCCATATTTTGCTAATAAATAATACAACTGTAAAGACAATACAAAGCCAATAAATAAACCCGAAATACCAATGATCAATAATGATAAATACCCAGATTGATATATTTGAGCCACGGTTAAGCGTGGACGGTGCAGTATATCAACACTATTTAATAAGAGTGATAGTATAAAACGGACATAACGCGATAAAATTGTCAGCGTATTCAAAACTGAATACCGTACTGAATAACCAATGTATGATAAAAATTGTTTCATATTTTTACTTCGTATTTACTGTAGTATTTAACCCTAACATTTGTGCATAATCTGGAGCTGACGTATGAAATTTTACTGGGCCATCAGGCATACCCTGTAAAAATTGTTGTAGTTCAGGGTCAGAATACTGGCGTAATTCGCTGGGTGAACCCGCTGCTAATACACGCCCTTGCGATAGCATAATGACATGGTCTGCAATTGAAAAAGTTTCAGCGACATCATGAGACACAATAATTGAGGTAGCACCCAGTGCATCGTTTAAACGGCGAATTAATTGGGCAGTAATCCCTAAAGACACGGGGTCTAAGCCTGCGAAAGGTTCGTCATATAAAATAAGTTCGGGGTCTAATGCAATCGCCCGTGCCAAGGCAACTCGCCTTGCCATACCGCCCGATATTTGACTGGGCAACAATTGTGCTGCACCGCGTAAACCCACTGCATGTAGTTTCATGTACACCAAATCAGCAATGACTTCGTTATCAAAGCTGGTGTGTTCACGCAGTGGAAAAGCGACATTTTCAAATACAGTTAAATCAGTAAATAAAGCACCAAACTGAAATAAGCAGCCCATACGCTTACGCAGTGCTAATAAATTATCGTCTTTAACTATAGCAATATCTTGTCCTAAAACAGTAAGATGGCCGCTATTAGGTAAAAATAAACCACCTGCTAGACGCAATAAAGTAGTTTTGCCACTACCACTGCCGCCCATTATGGCAGTTACTTTACCCGTTGGACAAGAAAAATCAACGCCTTTTAAAATAGCTCTTTGAGTGCTAGGATATGCAAAGTGTATGTTGTGTGCCATAATCGCAGGCACAGTACTAGAGGAATGGGTAGGCATTGCAGGAGTTGGCATTCAGTGAATAGTGCTTGTAAATTAAAATTATAGCCATTGTAGTGTTTATGGCGAATGATGACTAAAAATAATAATAGGTTAAAAAAGTATGCCTGTTTATCTTGACACTGATTTTAATCATTTAACTGATTTAAATAGTAAATTAAATAATGAATTAAATAATGAATTAAATTATAAAAATTCTTTTCTAAATAATTGGTATTTATTACAACAACGGGCTTTAAGTGAACGTATTCCTGTGATTAGTATTAAAAATGCCTACTTTTTACGTACTGTACTTCAGCAATACTCACCTACATATATGTTAGAAATTGGTAGTGCTGTTGGCGTGTCCAGTGCGTGGATTGGCCATATTTTATATGATTGGAGCGGACAATTAGACACCATAGACATTGGTTTAATTAATTATCAACAGACTAAAACCAATTTAAACCACTTAAATATTCATAACGTTCAAGTCTATCATAGTGATGCTTTAGTATGGTTAGAACAACGAAAAACTAAAAAGATACATCTGCTTTATCAATATGACTGTATTTTTATTGATGCCCACAAATTACAAAGCCATTCTTTTTACACGGCCTGCCTATCACATTTAAAACCAAATGGTTTGATTATTATTGATGATGCTTGGAAGTTTCGCCATAAAATGACAGCCCTTTATGCACTTATGGCAGCACACAATCAAAGTTATTGTCTATATTTTGTAGACAACGAAGACGCTACTTTGATTGTAAAACCTATCTTTTAATATCAAATACCCTGTTTATATTTTTATATTTTTTGTGTGATGTTTTTTGCATTATGTTTTTGCGGATAAGTAATACGGTCTATCTCTATTAATAAACTGCCTGTTGGTAATTGTAAAAAAGCGTCATCACCTACTTGCTTACCCAGCAAAGCACGTGCAATCGGTGAAATAAAACTAACACGGCCTTCACTTGGAAGGGCTTCATCAACCCCAACGATGGTAACCGTCTTATCACTACCATCAGGTAATATGTATACCACCGTTGAACCAAAAAACACCCTATTTTGTTGTATTTGCTCACGCGGATCAACTAATACCGCACATTTTAATCGGCGTTGGATATAAGCTACGCGGCGGTCTATTTCACGCAAGCGTTTTTTGCCATAGTGATAATCGGCATTTTCACTGCGGTCACCATTAGAGGCTGCCCACTGTACTAAACGGGTTACTTCTGGACGCTCACTATCAATCAGTTGTAATGCCTCGGCTTGTAAAGTGTTATAGCTGTTTAAGGTCATATAGTTGGGTTGTTCGACTATCCCAGAAAAGTCTTCATTATTATTCATTGCATTTGAATTATTCATCAATAAAATAATAAAATAATAAAATTAATGACTAAAACTAAATAGTCTTAGTATAAGATTCATTATCAATACTTACAACAGTTAATTGAAACTTAAGTGCCATACCCGCTAATGGGTGATTGCCATCTAATACCACAGCTTCATCGGTTACATCAGTCACTAAATAAATACGCTGGGCTAATTCAGGTTCATCGCTG
>JAYWHD010000106.1:0-2798 GCA_043777895.1 Betaproteobacteria bacterium
AATGATATGTTGGTACGAATTGGTATGTCTATTTCGCCGTTAATGATTTATCTCGCATTTCATAATGCCACTCGCAGTAGATTTAAAGCATGGCTTGAACGAATGTTTGGGCTTTCTCTACAAGGAGCTGTTTTAGCCTTAACGCTACAATTAGCAGTAAAAGTGACGTTGGCTTTTGGGGGGGCATTTACGATTTTTTTGGGCACTGCTAGGTCAATACAACCTTCATCGATATTTTATTACTATGTTAGCGAATTACAAATATCAGTGATTAGAGCGGCTTTTGGCTTTGTTTTGACTACGTTGATAGTTTGGTTTCCAGCCAATGCAGGGTCATTTTGTGGGCGGTCTTTGTATGCTGTAACAACTAGGGTAAACTTAGGTGACCGTGCTGGTGTTACCTCTAGATAGTTTTACATAAATTAATAAGTTAATATATTTTTCAAAACTATTAAAAAATATATATTTTAAGTTTTAAAATCCAAAGCCTTTTTGTAACCTATTATTTTTGATTATGACTTCTACTGATAACACTCTTGTTCACATTCAAATCGGTGAGCAGACCTATGCTTTGCGTATTCATTCGGGTAACCAAGCCGAAGTTAATGCTGCAATTACTATGGTCTCTGAAGGCTTTAAAAGCATCATTGCCAGTGGAAAAATTAATAATCCAGAACGTGTTGCCGTTATGGTTGCTTTAAACATTGCTATGGAATCACAAAAATATAAACAATCATTAAATGATTTGCAGGCCTCATTGCATCAAAATATCGTATAAAATAATCAAGCTTCCTGTTGTGTTCGCGACTGGCCTAATATTCCTTGAGCCATTTTATGCAAATGGTTTAGACGAATCAGTCGGCGTGTATTGCCTCTTTGTTAGATAATCCCAGAGCTGAATCGCGTCTTTACCCCCTGAGCCTTAGGTTCAGGATGAAGGTCTGACGGCATAAACGGGAAGCCTTCTAAACCTATCGCAAAGTCATAATGACGCTTGCTATAGCATCGACTAATTTCATTTGGTGTGAAAAATCAGTTAATAACTGCTCTTCATCTGGGTGGCTGATAAACGCAGTCTCTATTAATAAAGATGGAATATCGGGTGATTTTAATACCGCAAAACTGGCTTGTTCTACTTGTTTTTTGTGTAATTGAGCTATTTTCCCCAGCTGTGTCAGCATTTTTTGACCCAACTTTAGACTCGTATTAATTTGTGTCGTGGTTGATAAGTCTAATATAACGGCGGCTAATTGTGCATCGCTACGGCTAATATTAACGCCGCCGACTAAATCGGCATTATTTTCTTTGTTAGCCAACCAACGGGCTGCATGGCTACTAGCACCTTTATGGCTTAAAGCAAATACGCTTGCGCCGCGTGCTATGGGGTTGTAAAACGCATCGGCGTGGATAGAAATAAATAAATCAGCACGGGCTATTTTTGCCTGCTTTACGCGGTCAGCAAGCGATACAAAGTAATCACCGTCACGCGTTAAAACGACATTAAACGGATTTTTTTGGCTGCGTAATTTTTGGGCTAGTTGTAATGCTATTGCTAATACTACATCTTTTTCTTTAACACCTGTAGGGCCAATAGCCCCTGGGTCTTCACCTCCGTGACCTGCATCAATTGCAATGGTTTTTAGCCGCTTTTTTGGGCTTTTTTGTATAGTTTTTTTTATTTTTAGTGGTAAGATATAGCCGTTTTGTTTATTTTGTATGTCAAGCCATTGTCCTAATAAATCAATATTATTATGGTTAGGATGTAAATCAATAAGCAATCTATTTTGGTAATTTTCGGTAGCGTTTACACTATTAACTGTTGCAATGACGGTTTGTTTTAAATCTAATACAACCCGTATATTGCCTGTATTAGCTTGTATGGCTGCACGTATTTGTTCAGCCAATAAATTGTATGGCAGTATTTGGTTTAATTGTGTTTGTGTATCTGAAGTCCATGCTAAACCTTGTAGAGTAAGCACCCAGCGAGGCAATCCTTCTTCAGTTGAAAAAGATTCTGTCTTTAATACGCCCTTGTACTCTAAACTTAATCGTAATGAATTTGAACCAGGCCATACACGTACCGCCAGTAATTGAGCAGTAACAGGCGTTGATTGTGCTAAGGCTAAAATAGGTTTTAATAATCCTAGGCTTAAGCTGGTTAATACACTATTAAAATGACGACGGTTCATAAGGCAAGTTCATAAGCAATTTTTTTATCAGTAAGTTGTAATTTATTAGCCAATACATTTTTATAACCGTTTTAAGGCAGGCTTAATACTTTAAGCTTAACAGTTAATTTTAATGGTCACAGCTTAATTTTAAATTAAAGGTAGATTAAGTGGTTAAATATTTTAAGTAAATATTTTAAGTAAATATTTAAGTAATTATTTATAATGCTAGACTGACTTAATATACTGATTAATATACTGGCTAAAATTAAATACTATGACCGATATTTTTGAACAAACCCGCCGCCGCCGTACTTTTGCAATTATTTCCCACCCCGATGCAGGAAAAACAACTTTAACTGAAAAATTACTGCTATTTGCGGGAGCGATTCAAATCGCAGGTAGTGTAAAAGCACGTAAAGCCTCGCGTCATGCGACATCAGATTGGATGGAAATTGAGAAAGAACGGGGGATTTCTGTTGCGTCTTCAGTAATGCAAATGGAATACCGTGATTGCGTAATTAATCTATTAGATACGCCTGGGCATCAAGATTTTTCAGAAGACACGTATAGAGTACTGACTGCGGTAGATGCGGCTTTAATGGTGATTGATGCCGCAAATGGCGTAGA
>JAYWHD010000107.1:0-7755 GCA_043777895.1 Betaproteobacteria bacterium
TATCAAATAGTTGAAGCCCGTGCGATGGGCGCTGATGCTATTTTATTAATTGCAGCGTGTTTGAGTAGCGTACAAATGCAAACATTTGAACGAATAGCCCTTCAGTTAGGTATGGATACATTAGTTGAGGTACATAATCAGCAAGAATTAGACAAAGCTTTGCTATTAAATACGCCATTATTGGGCATTAATAACCGTAATCTAAGCACGTTTGAAGTCAGTCTAAACAATACAATTAATTTATTACCTTATATTCCGAGTACTAAGTGCGTTGTTACTGAAAGCGGTATTCATACTATCAATGATGTACAGTTAATGCGTCAGCATGCGGTACATGCTTTTTTGGTTGGTGAAGTATTTATGCGTCATTCAGACCCTGGTACAGCATTACGTACCCTGTTTGCTTAATAAGTAATATAAAAATATAAAAATATAAAAATATATCGTTATTTATAACCGTGTTTTCTAAGGAGCGTTGCGACAAAACTAATAGTGTTTAATTTGGTTTTGCTAGGCTTAGAATACATTTCATACTTTTGTAACGGCGCTTATTCATCTTAAGTCAATGCGTTTGGCTTTAATTTTTGGAGCAGTATTACATGAGTATTCTTTCTGATTTATCTTCTACAGTCGCTAAAGGAATAGACACCTTAAGCCAGGCAGCACACAACGCGGCACATTCAGCGTCTACTGTTTTATCAAGCCATTTATCACCTAAAGATTATGCCATTGCGGATTTAAATTTAGCTGATTTTGGCCGTAAAGAAATGAATATCGCCGAAACAGAAATGCCAGGTTTAATGGCGATTCGTCAAGAGTTTCAAGCCAATCAGCCACTAAAAGGTGCGCGTATTACGGGTAGTTTACACATGACTATTCAAACTGCTGTATTGGTTGAAACCTTACAAGCCTTGGGGGCAACGGTTCGCTGGGCATCGTGTAATATTTATTCGACTCAAGACCATGCCGCCGCCGCCTTAGTCGCACGAGGTACGCCTGTATTTGCTTACAAAGGTGAAACTTTAGCCGATTATTGGGAGTATACACACCGTATTTTTGAATTTTCTGGTGCTTCAAATACGCTAGAAGAAGGTCCTAATATGATTTTAGATGATGGTGGCGATGCCACATTATTAATGCACTTAGGCACACAAGCTGAAACAGATATCTCGGTATTAAGCACACCCAATAGCGAAGAAGAAGTCTGTTTATTCACTGCGATTAAAGCTAAATTAGTAGAAGATTCTACTTGGTATAGCCGCCGTTTAAAACATATTATTGGTGTTACTGAAGAAACGACAACAGGGGTATTACGTTTAAATGAAATGGCCGCAAAAGGTACTTTAAAAATACGGGCTATTAATGTTAATGATAGTGTTACCAAATCAAAATTTGACAATTTGTATGGCTGCCGTGAATCTTTGGTTGATGCGATTAAACGAGCGACTGATGTAATGATTGCGGGTAAAGTCGCGGTGGTTGCTGGTTATGGCGATGTGGGTAAAGGCAGCGCACAAGCTTTACGGGCTTTAAGTGCACAAGTGTGGGTGACAGAAATTGACCCGATTAACGCCTTACAAGCCGCGATGGAAGGCTACAAAGTCGTTACTATGGAATATGCTGCTGATAAAGCCGATATTTTTGTGACGGCAACGGGCAATAAACACGTGATACGCTATGAACACATGGTAGCCATGAAAAATCAAGCCATTGTCTGTAATATTGGTCATTTTGACAACGAAATTGATATTGCATCGCTAGAAGCTTTACAGTGGGACGAGATTAAGCCACAGGTTGATCACGTTATTTTTCCTGCAACGGATACCCAGCCTGAAAAGCGAATTATTTTATTAGCAAAAGGACGTTTAGTTAATTTAGGGTGTGGTACAGGACATCCAAGCTTTGTAATGAGTTCATCGTTTGCGAATCAAACCATCGCACAAATTGAATTGTTTACTAAACAAAACGATTACGCCGTAGGCAAAGTGTATGTATTGCCCAAGCATTTAGATGAACAAGTCGCACGTTTACACCTTGATAAAGTCGGGGCAGTCTTGTCAGAACTCACCGATGAACAGGCTGCCTATATTGGTGTTAAAAAAACAGGTCCTTATAAAGCTGATGCCTATCGTTATTAAATAATACGTTAATCATTTAATAAGTTAATACGTTAATACGTTAATACGTTAATCATTTAAGTAATTATTTATTTAAGTAATTATTTAAATTTTAAATAACGATTGATATATTATTGTTTGACATAGACACACTATAGACATACTTTATTAGGTAGCCATGCACCATTCATTTAATACTGTTTTAACCAAGTACCGTCAAATTTCTTTCTCTGAAAAAGACAAAGGAGAACGGTTTGAACGTTTAATGAAAGCCTATTTGCTGACTGAACCAAAGTATGTCTATATGTTTAGCACCGTTTGGTTGTGGACCGAATTTCCATACAAGCAAGATTTAGGTGGGGCAGATACAGGGATTGACTTAGTTGCACGCACAAAAGAAGGTGAGTATTGGGCGATACAGTGTAAATGCTATCAAGAAGGCAGCATCATTGATAAACCAGCGATTGATTCTTTTTTAGCCACCTCTAGCCGTGCTTTTTTTGTCGAGGGTCGCAACACCCTTTTTTCATACCGTTTATGGATAGACACCACAGGGCAAGCATTTGGCATTAATGCTGAAAAAGCAATCACCCATCAAAACCCGCCAGTTGGCAGAATTGGTTTGCAAGACCTTGTACAAGCCGCTGTAGATTGGGCTAAATTAGATGAAGGCGAACAAGGGCAACACGCACAAGTGCCCAAAAAACAAGCCAGAGAACACCAAAACATAGCGACTGAAAAAACAATTGCCCATTTTAAACAGCATGAACGCGGCAAGCTCATCATGGCGTGCGGAACAGGCAAAACATTTACTAGCTTACACATTGCCCAAGCACAGACAAATGGCAAAGGTTTCATCCTCTTTTTAGTGCCTTCTATTGCATTGCTTGGACAAACACTGAATGAATGGGCTGCACAGGCACACAGCCCTATGCGTGCGATTTGTATTTGCTCTGACCCCGAAATATCAAAAAAAAGAAGCAACGACGACAACACGTTTCAATCAGTGAGTGATTTAGCGTTTCCTGCATCGACTGATGTAGCCACAATTGTGCAACGCTTTGAACAATTAAATCAATTCAATCAATTGGCTCAACACACTGCACAAGACACGGGCTTAACCGTGGTATTTTCTACCTATCAATCCATTGATGTGATTGCGAAGGCACAAGCTATCTTGGCAAAAAAATTGCCTCACTATGCTGATTTTGATTTAATCATTTGTGATGAAGCACACCGTACCACAGGCGTAACGCTAACTGATAAGAATGAAAGTGCTTTTGTGAAAGTGCATGACCGTGATTTTATCCGTGCCAAAAAACGCCTTTATATGACTGCTACGCCCCGTCTTTATGATGAAGCGGCACAGTCAAAAGCAGCACAAAACCAAGCTGTTCTGTGTAGTATGGATGATGAACACATCTATGGCCAACAAATTTATCATATCGGTTTTGGTGAAGCCGTTGAAAAAGGTTTATTGACGGATTACAAAGTGTTGATATTAACCGTTAATGAAAACGATATTTCGCCAGCGGTACAAAAAATCGTATCCGATAGCAATAATGAACTTAATGCCAGTGATGCCGCTAAAATTATTGGTTGCATTAACGCACTTTCCAAGCAAATTGTGGGTGATGAGGGTTTAATTCGCCAATTAGACCCAAACATTATGAAGCGAGCGGTAGCTTTTTGCCCAAAAATAGAAGAGTCTAAAAAAATTACGGGTATTTTTAATAGTATTACCACCACCTATTTAAGTGAAATTAACCCTACAAACGCCTGCGAAAACTCAATAAAAATCAACGCCGAACACATTGATGGCAGTATGAATGCGGCACAAAGAAATCATTTGATGGCTTGGCTTCAATCACCAACGGGCGAAGATGAATGCCGCATACTCACCAATGTGCGTTGCTTAAGCGAAGGCGTTGATGTTCCTTCTTTAGATGCGGTGATGTTTTTATCCCCCCGTAATTCGCAAGTTGATGTGGTGCAAAGTGTCGGTAGAGTGATGCGTCGTGCCGAAGGCAAACAGTTTGGTTATATTATTATTCCTGTCGTGATACCCAGCAATGTTTCACCTGAAAAAGCGATGGAAGACAATGATAAATTTAGAGTGGTATGGCAAGTGCTCAATGCTTTGCGGGCACACGATGACCGTTTTGAAGCCACTATCAACAAAATAGACCTGAACCGTAAAAAACCAGATAACATTCTATTGGCGAAAGCCGCCGCTACGTTTGATGAAGAGGGCAATTGTATTCGTGTAGACAATGAAACAGACGCATCTAAACAAATAATCGCTGAACAACTGTCTTTGCAATTTCAAGCATTGCAAGGTGTGTTGTTTGCCCGTTTGGTGGATAAAGTAGGCGATAAAAGGTATTGGGAGCAGTGGGCAAAATCAGTCGCTGACATTGCAACCAGACAAACAGAACGTATTACTAAAATCATTAATGAAAATCCTAAATATCAAAAATCTTTTGATAGTTTCTTAAAAGGCTTACACACCAATATTAATCCAAGTATTACCCAAGCCGAAGCCATAGAAATGCTTTCACAGCACATCATTACTAAGCCAGTATTTGATGCTTTGTTTGAGGACTATTCTTTTGTAAAAAATAATCCAATGAGTCAATCAATGCAAAAAATGTTAGATGTATTGGAAGAAGAATCCTTAGAAACAGATGCAGAAACGTTAGACAAGTTTTATCAGTCCGTAAAAACAAGAGCAGCAGGTATAGACAATGCAGAAGGCAAGCAACGCATTATTATTGAGTTATACGATAAATTTTTTAAAACCGCTTTTCCTAAAATGGTTGAAAAATTAGGGATTGTTTATAGCCCAGTAGAAGTTGTCGATTTCATCATTCATTCAGTGGCTGATATTTTGCAAAAAGAATTTGGCAGAAGCATCAGCGATGAAAATGTACACGTGTTAGACCCATTCACAGGCACAGGCACATTTATTACCCGCTTGTTGCACAGTGGTGTGATTAACTCGCGAGATTTAACCCGTAAGTACACCAGTGAAATTCATTGCAACGAAATTGTTTTATTGGCTTACTACATTGCAGCGGTAAATATTGAAAATGCTTTTCACGATTTATTAGCTCAAAATTCCCCTCGCACGGAAGATTGCCCAGAGGGCGGGGTGGTTTCTTACCTGCCATTTGAAGGCATTTGCTTAACCGATACGTTTCAGTTAGCCGAAACAACGGGCGAACAATTGTTTTCCGAGATGTTCCCGCAAAATAGCGAACGGGTACAACGCCAACAAAAATTACCCTTGCAAATTATTTTTGGCAACCCACCGTATTCAATTGGGCAGAAATCAGCCAATGACAATGCACAAAATCAAAGCTATCCAAAACTTGACCAACGCATTGCCAACACCTATGCAAAACAATCATCAGCAGGGCTAAACAAATCTTTATACGATGCCTACATCAAAGCCTTTAGATGGAGTACAGACAGGTTAGATAAAACGGGCGGTATTATTGCCTTTGTGTCTAATGGTGCTTGGTTAGACGGCAACAGTACCGATGGTTTCCGCAAATCAATCGAAAAAGAGTTTACAGCAATTTATGTGTTTAATTTACGAGGTAACCAACGCACCAGTGGCGAACTAAGCCGTAAAGAAGGTGGGAAGATTTTTGGCAGTGGTTCAAGAACGCCCATAGCCATTACCGTGTTGGTTAAAAATCCATCTGCTAAAAATTCCCCTCCTTTGGAGGGGTCAGGGGTGGGTAAAGCAACCATACATTACCACGACATTGGCGATTATTTAAATCGCGAAGAAAAACTAAAATTAATCAGTGGTTTCAAATCGTTTGGCAATCCAGAATTACCATTAAAAGCCATACAACCCAATAAAGAAGGCGATTGGTTAAGTGTAAGAAATGCAGCCTTTGAGAATTACATTCCTTTAGCACCTGATAAGAAATATGATTTAAAAACTAATACATTTTTTAATACTTTTTCTTTGGGTATAGCCACTAACAGAGATGCGTGGAGTTACAGTAGTTCTTTTAATCAATTACAGGCAAATATTGGCAGGTCAATTGATTTTTACAGTGAGCAACGTAATTTATTTAAAAAAGAGTTATTAATAAATCCAACTTTAAAAGTTGAGAGTTTTTTAGATTACGACTCTACAAAACTGAACTGGACAGATAGTGTAGTAAAAGACCTTACTAAGAATGTAGCTTATACTTTCAAAGGTGATTTAGTTTCAGTAGGTTTATATAGACCATACTTTAAACAACGGCTTTACTTTGCCAAAGAGTTAGTTCACAGAACTTACCAACAATTAAAGTTATTTCCAACGCCAAGCCATAAAAACCTTATTATATCAGTTTGTGGTACTGGGGTAAATAAAGATTTTTCATTAGTAATTACTGATGCTGTTCCTGATTTACAATTATTGGCAAATGGACAATGTTTCCCTCTCTATTACTACGAAGAAAACACGGCAACACAAACAGGCATGTTTAATGAAGACAATAAAAACGATTACATTCGTAGAGATGCCATCAGTGATTTTATTTTAGAAAGAGCAAAAAAGATATACAGATTAACCACCCCGCCTAAAGGCACCCCTCCAAAGGAGGGGAATTTAAGCAAAGAAGATATTTTTTATTATGTGTATGGCTTTTTACACAGCCCAACATACCGTGAAACCTTTGCCAATGATTTAAAAAAAATGTTGCCACGTTTGCCATTGGTAGAAGATGTAAAAGACTTTTGGGCGTTTAGCAAAGCCGGCCGCACATTAGCCGAGTTGCATTTAAATTATGAAACCGTTGCACCGTTTGCAGATATAACCGTAACAGGCGATAAATTCCCCTCCGATGGCGGGGTGTCCGAAGGACGGGGTGGTTTCTATACTGTTGAAAAACTTCGTTTTCCAAAGAAAGACCAAAAAGATACCATCATTTATAACAGTAAAATCACAGTTTCAAATATTCCCGCACAGGCTTATGAGTATGTTGTAAACGGCAAAAGTGCCATAGAATGGGTAATGGAACGCTACCAAGTTACCACCCATAAAGAAAGTGGCATCACCAACAATCCCAATGACTGGGCAACCGAAATAGGCAAGCCACGGTATATTTTAGACTTGCTGTTAAGTGTTATCAATGTAAGCGTGCAAACAGTGGATATTGTGAATGCCTTACCAAAAGTAGATTTTGAGTCATTAAAATACTGTCATTTAGAGTAGGATTTACTATACTTATATGTATAGTATACATATTTATAAGACATTAACTTTAATATTAACCTCATTATGATTACTGACCAAGACATTAAAAGACTGCAGGCTGAACTATTACAAGCCGCAGCAAGATCTGAACACGCGAGAGAAGACGCAGCCCGAGCCAAAGAAGATGCAGCCCGAGCGAAAGAAGATGCAGCCCGAGCCAAAGAAGACGCAGCCCGAGCCAAAGAAGATGCAGCCCGAGCAAAAGAAGATGCCGCCCGAGCCAAAGAAGACGCGGAACGAGCCAAAGAAGATGGGGCACGAGCGAAAATACAAGCTGAACACGCCAGTGAACAGCTGAGTATTTCAATGCAAAAATTACAATTAATTGTAGCAGAGTCAAGTAAAGTATCTACTGAAACCAATCGCCGTTTA
>JAYWHD010000108.1:0-21227 GCA_043777895.1 Betaproteobacteria bacterium
ATTATCAAATTGTTTGCATCATTTTTATTTTAACATTACTGAAAAAAGATAGGGTTGAATCACTCATTCAACAAGCTAATAACCTAGTAACCTAATACAACACATTGAATCTAACTATGAATCAAACTAAATTATTCCCTCGCGGTCATTACATAAAAACAATAATGACTTGTTTATTATTAAGTAGCTTTATTATTTCAACCAGTGGTTGTAGCATCATTAATACCGCTCTAAATATTAAAAAATACAGTAGACGATAAAAATCTCACTGGCTTATTCATCATATATGATGTGTAAACCAGTGAGATTATTCTTTAAAGCAATATTCCCTAAAAGATATTTTAGGAATATTACGCGTCTTGATTAGAGAACACAGGGCTTTCTGGACGCTCTAATAGGGCTTTCATACTAAAGCGGACGCGACCACGGTCATCGGCTTCAACCACTTTAACACGCACTTTTTGCCCAACGGTAATAAAGTCTGCCAAGTTTTCAATGCGTTCGTGAGCAATTTGACTAATATGTAGCATACCGTCTTTGCCAGGTAACACTTCAACAATCGCACCAAAATCTAATAAACGTGTCACTACGCCATCATATACTTGACCAATCTCAATCACAGCCGTCAATGTTCTAATTTTTTCAATAGCCAGTTCACCTCGTACAGTATCAGTTGTAGAAACTGTGACTAAACCTTCATCGCTAATATCAATTTTACAACCTGTTTCTTCACACAAACCACGAATAGTTGCACCGCCTTTACCGATGACGTCACGAATTTTATCTGGGTGAATTTTCAAGGTCAGCATACGCGGGGCAAAATCACTGACTTGCGTATTAGCACCCGATACACTGGCTTGCATTACGCTTAAAATATGCATACGGCCTTCTTTAGCTTGTGCCAAGGCAACTTGCATAATTTCTTTAGTAATGCCTTGAATTTTAATATCCATCTGTAAAGCAGTAATGCCTTGTGCTGTACCTGCCACTTTAAAGTCCATATCACCTAAATGGTCTTCATCACCTAAAATATCCGTTAAAACTGCAAATTTATTACCCTCTTTAATTAAGCCCATCGCTACGCCAGCAACATGTGATTTAATCGGTACACCTGCATCCATCAGTGCCAAGCAACCACCGCACACTGATGCCATACTCGATGAACCGTTAGATTCAGTAATTTCTGATACCACGCGAATAGCGTATTGGAACTCTTCCATACTGGGCAATAAAGGCGTTAAGGCTCGTTTAGCTAGACGGCCATGACCGATTTCGCGGCGTTTAGGTGTACCAAAGCGACCGACTTCACCTGTTGCAAAAGGAGGCATATTGTAGTGAAACATAAAACGATCACGTGATTCACCCGAAATACTATCAATGATTTGTGTTTCTTGCTTAGTACCTAAAGTAGCAATGACTAATGCTTGTGTTTCACCGCGTGTAAACAAAGCACTACCATGTGTCCGTGGTAAAACACCTGTACGCATTGTAATTGGACGCACTGTGCGAGTATCACGCCCGTCAATACGCGGTAAACCGTTCAAAATATTACCGCGAACAATTTTAGCTTCTAATTCAAATAAAACATTATTGATATCTGCCTGTGTTGCAGTGCTGCCTGACTCTAATAATTGAGTGGCAACATCAGCAGCGGTTACACGCGTCATTTGGGTACGCTCTTGCTTATCAATGGTTTCGTAAGCTGCTTTTAAAGGTTCAGCGGCAATTGCCTCTACTTGCGTATACAATAGCTCGTTTTTAGGGGCAGCAGCCCAATCCCACATGGGTTTACCTGCATCACGGACTAAATCATGAATGGCATTAATAGCCACTTGCATTTCAGTGTGTCCATAAACGATACCTGCTAACATCACTTCTTCGCTTAACTGTTGGGCTTCTGATTCAACCATTAATACAGCAGATTCAGTACCTGCAACAATTAAGTCCATTTGGCTATTTTTTAATTGCGTTATTGTTGGGTTCAACACATACTCACCACCAATATAGCCCACACGACAAGCCCCCATTGGCCCATTAAATGGAATACCGCTAATCGCTAAAGCAGCCGATGCACCAATCATCGCTGGAATATCTGGATCAATTTCTTGATTACAAGACAATACGTGAATAATAATTTGTACTTCGTTATAAAAGCCTTCAGGGAATAAAGGGCGAAGTGGGCGGTCAATCAAGCGGCTAGTTAAAGTTTCTTTTTCACTAGGTTTGCCTTCACGCTTAAAAAAGCCACCAGGAATACGGCCTGCCGCATAAAACTTCTCAACATAGTCCACTGTTAAAGGAAAAAAATCTTGTCCCGATTTAGCTGTTTTTGCACCAACAACAGTTGCCAATACAACCGTATCTTCAATTGTTACGACAACTGCCCCGCCTGCTTGACGAGAGATTTCGCCTGTTTCTAGCATAACAGTATGCTGACCATACTGAAAAGTTTTAGTTATTTTATCAAACATGGATAGTCCTTTGATTTATGTTTTTAATATAGATATTGTTTATTGTTTATTGTTTATTGTTTATTGTTTATTGTTTATTACTTGTTACTTTTTGCAACCAAATGATTAAGACAAAATCTTTTTTGCTTTATAGTTTAAATAATTGAACCATAAAGCAAAAAAGCCTGTGCAAAGACAGGCTTTCCATCATTACTTGCGAATACCTAAAGTAGCAATAATTGTTTTGTACGTATCAGGCTTGGTTGATTTTAAATAGTCTAACAAGCGACGACGACGGCTTACTAAACGTAATAAACCACGGCGTGAATGGTGGTCTTTCATATTTGCTTTAAAATGCGGGGCTAACTCGTTCATACGTGCTGTAATTAATGCAATTTGAACTTCTGAAGACCCCGTATCTGTTGGTGTACGGCCAAATTTGGTAATAATTTCTTGTGTGTTAATATCCGCTACTGACATAAAATTCCTTAAGGTAATGGGTCAGACAAAACAGGCGTTGCACCTGCGGAGGCACAACGTGAATAACTTTTAAAATAATTAACGGTTAAGAATATTTAATAAAATTTAATGATATTTGGTGATTAATGATATTTAATAAAACTTTAATAAAACTTAATAAGGCTTGATAAGACTTAGTAATATCAAATAAATTAAATTAAATAGTATTTAATCAAAAAACTAAATTCTTTAAAACGCTTAAAATTGAAAAAGCTCTCTATTTTAACGCACTTAATGCCAATATAAACGATTAAACACTTAATTTTATGTCCATAACACCTTCAACAAGCATTCCTGCTGTCGCCAGTAATTTTTTACGTAATATTATTCAGCACGATTTAAATTCACACACTTATATAGCCCGTACTTGGAGCGATAAGCCCAGTTTACTAAAAACCAATAATGCTACTGCACAAGATACCTACCCTGTGCGTTTGCGTTTTCCACCAGAACCCAATGGCTACTTACACATTGGCCATGCTAAAAGTATCTGCTTAAATTTTGGTTTAGCCCGTGACTTTGGCGGTATTTGTCATTTGCGGTTTGATGATACCAATCCTGAAAAAGAGAGCATTGAATTTGAAAACAGTATTATTGATACCGTTAATTGGCTAGGTTTTAGCTATGGCACACATTTATACTATGCCAGCGACTATTTTTCTGCTATGTACGCTTGTGCAGTTTATTTAATTGAACAAAAATTAGCGTATGTAGACGAGCAAACTGCCGAAGACATTCGCATTAATCGCGGTGATTTTACTACCCCTGGCATTAATAGCCCGTATCGTAACCGTACTGTTGCTGAAAATATAGCCCGTTTTGCCGATATGACAGCAGGTAAATTAGCCGATGGTACTGCTATTTTACGTGCCAAAATAGATATGGCATCACCTAATATTAATTTACGAGACCCTGCAATTTATCGGATTCGTCATATTAGCCATCATCGCCACGAACAAATAGGCGACTGGTGTGTTTACCCTATGTATACTTTTGCCCACCCCATTGAAGATGCCTTAGAAAATATTACCCACAGTATTTGTACTTTAGAATTTGAAGACCAGCGTCCATTTTATGATTGGTTATTAAATCATTTAGCGATAGGTGGTTTAATTAATACCCCACCGCCTCGACAATATGAGTTCGCCCGTTTAAATTTAACTTATGTCGTCACCAGTAAACGTAAATTGGCACAGCTTGTCAATGAACACTATGTTAATGGTTGGGACGACCCTCGTTTACCCACATTAGTGGGCTTACGCCGTAGAGGCTATACGCCAGAGGCACTGCACTTATTTTGTGAGCGTATTGGTGTGACTAAAGCCGATAGTTGGATAGATTACAGCACATTAGAAGGAGCACTACGCGATACTTTAGACCCTATCGCGGCACGTGCTATGGCGGTACTTAATCCCATTAAATTGATAATCACTAACTTTGATAAAGATACGATAGAGCCGTGTTCTGCACCTGTACACCCACATAATGAAAGCCGTGGACGGCGTAATTTTGGTTTTAGCCGTGAACTATGGATTGAGGCTGATGATTTTCAAACAATCCCTACAAAAGGTTATCATCGCTTGTATCCGCCTATTCACGGTGCAATGGGTGGACGTGTGCGTTTAAAATATGGCTTTGTCATAGAATGTACTGGATTTGAGCAAGATGATTCAGGCAATATTACTGTTGTGTATGCACAGTATTTTGCTGATAGTAAAAGTGGCAGTACAACCAGCGGAAACTATAAAGTAAAAGGTGTAATTGGCTGGGTATCTAGCCATGATGCTTTGTCTGCACAGGTTAATTTATATGACCGCTTATTTAATGAAGCACAGCCTGGTAAAGACTTTTTAGAAGAGTTAAATCCACACTCATTGACTATAGTATCGGCTTATGTTGAGCCCAGCTTAAAAAACAGGGTTGCGGGCAGTCATTTTCAATTTGAACGCTTAGGCTATTTTGTGACCGACTGTATTGAACACACCAGCGATAAACTGGTATTTAACCGTGCAGTCAGCTTAAAAGATACTTGGAAGACTACTGAAAAATAGCCTTATCACTGCATCAAATCTTGCGGACGAATGGTGTCATATTGTTCAAAGGGTTGATGTATCCACGGATTATTTAATAAATGCTGTACATAAAAATCAGGCTTGATGTGTGAACAAGCCTTCCACCATAGCACGCCTGTTTTTACAGTGAGTACTTTGGGATAAGATGCGGCTAAATGTTGTTGAACGGCCATTAGAGTTTTACCTGAATCGGCCAAATCATCTAACAACAAAACATTCCCAAATAACTCACCACTGCTTACAGTAATGTGCTTGGCAATATTTAGACTACCCTGTTGTGTACCCGAATTTTCTCGGTAACTGCTGGTGGATAAAATGGCTAATGGCATATCAAATATACGCGATAAAGTATCACCAATGCGTAAGCCACCACGGGCTAAACACAATATTGCATCAAATTGCCAGCCTGATTGAGCAATAATTATCGCTAGTCGTTCAATTAAATCGTGATAATCACTCCACGACACATAAAGATGGGCATCAATATTTTTTTGCATAATTAGTAAATTATTAGCAGATTATTATGATATAAATATAAACAATATAAATATTACAAATACAAATATTTATATTATTTATATTATTTATATTATTTATATTATTTATATTATTTAAAATACTGGATTTAACATAATCGTATGCGTACGGTCAGGGCCTGTTGATATGACATCTAAACGAACGCCTGCAACTTCTTCAATACGGCGTAAATAATTTTGTGCCGTTTTAGGTAAATCAGCCCAGCGAGTCATACCTGCAGTTTTTTCAGACCACCCCGGGAAAGTTTCATAAATAGGCTTAGCTTTTGCCATCGCCGCTGCCCCGATTGGCATAGACATACTAAGCACACCATCTATTTCATAGGCGACACATAATTTAACTTCAGGCAAACCGTCTAATACATCTAGCTTAGTCACAACCAAGCCATCAAAACCGTTTAATTGTGCCGTACGCTTTAGTAATACACCGTCTAACCACCCACAACGGCGTGGACGGCCTGTGACTGAACCCAATTCTTTACCGACTATTGCTAAGTGTTTACCTGTATCATCTAACAGCTCTGTGGTAAATGGTCCACTACCTACGCGGGTAGTGTAAGCCTTTGCAACGCCCAATACGGTACTGATTGCTTTAGCAGGCACGCCAGCCCCTGCTGCTGCTGCTCCTGCTACACAATTACTGCTGGTTACATAAGGATAAGTCCCGTGGTCAATATCCAGTAAAGCACCTTGTGCGCCTTCAAAGATAATTTTCTCACCCATAGCTATTTTTTCACACAGCTCTGCCGAGACATCGCACATTAACGGAATTAAACGGGGTGTCAGTGTTATTAACTCATCACAGACTTGACGGGCAGTCATTAAAGTTTCAACAGGTACTTTTAAGTAATGTTGTAAAACAAAATTATGAAAATCCAACATTTCTTCTAATTTTGTAAACAATACCGTTTCATCTAATAAATCATGCAAACGTACTGTACGGCGGGCGACTTTATCTTCATAAGCAGGCCCGATACCCCGCCCTGTCGTGCCAATTTTTATACCTGTTTGTACTTCTTTTAACACTTCACGTGCTTGGTCAAGGTGTGCATGAATGGGTAAAATCAAAGGTACTGCTAAAGATATGCGTAAACGGTTCGCTATATCTGGCATAATTTTGGCAAGCTCGTCTATTTCGGCTAACAAAGCAGTCGGCGATA
Source organism: Betaproteobacteria bacterium (assembly GCA_043777895.1). Taxonomy (GTDB): domain Bacteria; phylum Pseudomonadota; class Gammaproteobacteria; order Burkholderiales; family Burkholderiaceae_C; genus JBDLSY01. The sequence goes on from JAYWHD010000108.1 coordinate 6,738, forward strand.
ACACCATACCGTTACCCAAATAACAAGTCGTATGTTTGTGCATAATACCTGAAGGAATTAAGCGTAAAATTGTTTTAACGCCATTAATCCACAAGGTATGCCCTGCATTATGCCCACCTTGAAAGCGGACTACACTGGTAGCTGATTCAGCTAACCAATCTACTAATTTGCCTTTACCTTCATCGCCCCACTGTGCACCCATAATGGCTACACCATTGTATTTTTTTGGTAAATATGTTGTTGTCATGGTAAAAAAGTTTGAATAAAAAAGTAAGTCTAAGTTAAAAGCAAGTTTGAGTTAAGTGTGACTTAAACTAAATTAAGGCTAAATTTAAGTTTAAGTTAAGCTTAATTTCTTAAAGATTATTTAAAGATTATTTAAAGATTATTTGAAAATTATTTAAAGCAACAACTATTTTACTGTTAAAGTGAACTCAACCAATCACGGACAGGTAAAAAATCTGTATACAGTGTAGCCTCTGGTGTACCTAATTCAGGCGACCAGTTATATCGCCATTTAACAACGGGCGGCATAGACATTAAAATACTTTCTGTACGACCGCCACTTTGTAAACCAAACAACGTACCTCTATCAAATACCAAGTTAAATTCTACATAGCGTCCACGCCGATAAGCCTGAAAGTCACGTTCTTGCTCACCAAAAGTAGTATTTTTTCGTGCCATTAATATCGGTAAATACGCAGGTAAAAACGCTTGTCCCGTTGCCAAAGTCATAGCCCATGATTGTTCAGTACCCAATTCTAAAAAATCATCAAAAAAGATACCGCCAACACCGCGTGCTTCTTGACGGTGTTTTAGGTAAAAATACTCATCACACGCTTTTTTAAAACGTAAATATTTATCAGTACCAAACGGATCTAAAGCCTCTTTACAGGTCTGATGAAAGTGTTTTACATCGTCTAAATACGGATAATAAGGCGTTAAATCCATACCACCACCAAACCAAAAGATAGGTTTATCGCTATTTTCAGCTTGAACAAGCATTAAACGTATATTTAAGTGTACGGTTGGAATATACGGATTGCGTGGGTGTAATACTAAAGAAACGCCCATTGCTTCAAACGGTGTACCTGCTAATTCGGGGTGGCGGTTACTGGCAGCAGCCGGCAGTTTTAAGCCTTTAACATGGCTAAAATTACACCCGCCTCGCTCAAACATTTCGCCGTCTTCTACTAAACAACTAAAGCCATCGCCTTGCAAAGGACTGTCGCTAGGTCTAATCCAGCTATCGCGTTGAAAGGGTTTGGGTTCGTGAATTTGTAAAGCCGCTAAAATATTGGCTTGTAATTCTAATAGCTGTACTCGAATATTAGTAATATTTAATTCTTTTAATACGGGTGTTTTATGGTGATTGGTTTGCATAATAGATTTTTTTTCAAAACCATTAAAAATATATTTTTAAATTTTAAGGCTAAAAGTCTGAAACAAGATTTTTAGCTTTTTTAGACTTTTTAAAATTTAAGTATTTAAAAAATCCTGCTTATCCTTTAATCTTAAAAATCCTGATTCTAACAATTGTTTATTTATTGTTTATTTATTGTTTATTTATTGTTATTTATTGTTTATTTATTGTTATTTAATTTACGTTTAAAATTGTAAACACAAATTTTAAACACTTTGCATTAATTAATAATATTAACTAAATAATATTAACTAAATAATATTAACTAATAATAATATTATTAACTATCAACATATTCATTAATACAGATTGTTTACTTACATTTTATAAGGACTGACTATGCCTATTTGGCGTTTACCCGATAATTTATCTGATATTTTGCCCGCTGAAGCCCGACAAATAGAAGCCTTGCGTCATATTGCATTAAATACTTTACGCACTTGGGGCTACGAAATAATCACCCCGCCTTTACTAGAACATTTATCGGCTTTAACAACTGGAACGGCACAAGATTTAGAAGCAGTTATGTTTAAAGTGGTTGATCCACTGACTGGCGCGTTACTGGGCATAAGGGCTGACCTTACGCCACAAGCCGCCCGCATTGATGCCCATTTATTAAACCGTACTGCACCAACACGGCTATGCTATTGTGCGCCTGCCTTACGCAGCCAAGTTGGCGATGCGTTTGCTCAACGTGAGCTTTTGCAGTTGGGTGCAGAACTATTTGGTCACAGCGGCTTAGAAGCAGACATTGAAATTCAAGATTTGATTCTACATTTATTAAGCCAGCTGGGGCTTGACGCTACTATGCAGCCTACTTTAGCCTTGTCTAGTTCGGCAGTTTTACAGGCCTTGCTTGAAGCCTATCCCCTATTAAATACTATAAAAACTGATATATTAACGGCACTGCGTACTAAAAATAAAACCCATTTATATGAATTACAAGCACGGCTAACGCAACAATATTTTAATGATTTAACCGATATAACAGACGCATTTGAAGCCCTACAACTACTCATTATTAGCTACGGCACACCTAAAGAAATACCCAGTCATTTATTTTCTCGCTGGGCTAATATATCTCACGTCGTAGATACTTTACACATTTTAGCAAAACGGGCTGAACAACAAGGCATTCATGTGGTGATTGATTTAGCCGATTTAAATGGTTATGGTTATCACACCGGCGTACAATTTGCTGTATATGTTCATGGTTTGAATAACAGTTTAGTACGGGGCGGTCGTTATGATGCGGTCGGTAAGTTATTTGGTCGGTCGCGTGCTGCCACGGGTTTTAGCTTGGATTTACGCACATTAGCCAGTTTATTGCCTACTCAAAACGTTACACAAGCTATTTTAGCACCTTGGACAGACTGTACACATTTAGACAATACCATCGCCCATTTACGCGCACAAGGAAATACCGTGATTCGTTGTTTACCTGGACATAGTCATTCACATAATGAGCTTTTATGCGACAGAGAATTGGTTAAGATTGATGGTATTTGGACGATAAAATCACTGTAGCATACAGTGTTGCAATGATTACAGTGTTGTAACCATACAAAAAATAAACCGTTATTTCTAATAAATTTTATAGTTAAAAATTTTATAGTTAAAAATTCTATGGTTAATTTTTATTTATCTAATTTAATATAATACGCTGCGGCATTTGACGCAACCACGTCATTTGTCGTTTAGCCAATTGACGGGTAGCAATAACGCTACGTTCACGCAACTGATTCAAACTATAAGCGGGTAATTGTGAATTTTGAAGTGCCTCAAAATATTGCCATGCTTGGCGATAACCTACACAACGCATACTAGGCAGATTAAGCGATAAATCACCAGATTGCATTAAAGCATATACTTCATCTAAAAAACCATTGTCTAACATATTATCAAATCGCTGCTCTATACGTTGCCATAGCAATGATTTTTCAGGTTCAATTGAAATATGTAAACAACGGTTTAGCAAACTGACGTTTTCATTTACACCTTCATTAAACTGGATTGTATGATGTTTAATCAGTGGGGTACTTGATTTTGATTGGGCTAACCAATGAGACAATGGCAAACCTGTACTCAATACCACCGACAATGCACGTTCAATACGCTGTGCATCATTAGGCGACAATCGCGCCGCAGTTATAGGGTCTAATTGTGTGAGTTCAACGTATAACGTTGCCCAACCATATTTATTTGCCCGAGCAACAATCAAAGAACGCTGCACAGTGTCTATCATTGGTAATTCGTTTAAACCTTGATACAAAGCATTAACATACATCATTGTGCCGCCTACTAATATCGGTAAACGCCCTTGCTTTTGACAATCAATAATTGCCTGTGTTGCATCTAATAAAAATTGTGCTACGCTATAAGATTCAGTGGGTTCAATTAAATCTAATAAGTAATGCGGCACTAAAGATTGTTCTACACGGCTTGGTTTAGCTGTACCAATATCCATTTTTTTATAAACTAAAGCAGAATCTACACTAATAACACTAGATGCTTGTAAACTAGCTAGATACATAGACAACGCTGATTTTCCGCTGGCAGTTGGTCCTGTAATTAATATTCCGTCATAATATTGATGCCATTGTGCTAAGGGCGGCAAATTTAAAGCAGCAAACTGTGCGGTGTGTTGAATAGAAACGGTATCGGTATAGGACATAGTAAAATCGTACCCATTGTAAATATAAAAATAGTTAATATAGTTAGAAACATTTGTAAAATCATAATTATGACACTTTATTATGACACTTTATTTATTATTAAATTAGCATAAAACTAAGCATAGTTTACAAATATCTTTTTTATGAATACTACTGTAACACCCACGGTCTACAATACAGACGCTTTACGTGCTAGAGTCATTAATACCCACGTTCGTTTAATGACTGTAACGGTAGCTGATGACGGACAAAGGTTAGATAATTTTTTAGCTAAAAGTCTAAAAGGCACACCGCGTAGCCACATACAAAGAATTATTCGTAGCGGTGAAGTACGCATTAACGGTGCAAGAACGACATTTAATAGCCGAATAAAATTAGGCGAAATTATCCGTATTCCACCTATACGGTTAGCTGAAAAAGTTAATCAAGCATTAGACGAAAAATTTAATGTGCCTGATTCACCTGATATTCATCAACAATATCAATTAACTCACTTAACTACATTAAAACCAAATACATCAAAACTAAATATATCAGTCAATCCGTTCCCCGTTTTATTTGAAGATGAATTTATTGTAGTCATCAATAAACCCAGTGGAATCGCCGTACACGGTGGCAGCGGTGTCGCATTTGGTGTCATTGAGCAGCTTCGCCAATGTGCTTTAAGTCCCTTTTTAGAACTAGCACACCGAATTGACCGTGATACTAGCGGCATTTTAGTCATCGCCAAGCAACGCCTAGCTTTAGTCAAACTACAAGAGCAACTAAGGCAAGGCTTGTGGAAAAAAAACTATGTATGCGTTGTTGCGGGGCAAACTAGCTTTACACAAACTGATGTCAAATTGCCTTTATTGCGTACAGAAACTGCCAATGGTGAACGCCGTGTACTAGTCAATGAAACTCAAGGGCAATACGCTTTAAGTCGTATGCGTGTTGTTCGGAAAAGCACACAGTTTACTGAATTACAGGTACGTATTATGACAGGGCGAACCCATCAAATTAGAGTGCATTGTGCTAGTTTGGGTTTACCCATTGTGGGCGATGAAAAATACGGTAATTTTGAATTAAATAAATCGCTAAAATCAAACAAAGCCAGTGCGTTTAAGCGCCTGATGCTACATGCAACCCATTTAGAACTGCCACACCCGATAACAAAAGAACCTTTATTATTAGATGCTTTACCACCTGCTGATTATTCAGGATTTACAGCGGCTTATTTTTAAAGCGACTAAACTACTAAAGTATCAAAAATAATAAAATATATAAAATATAAAATATAAAATATAAAATATAAAATATAAAATATAAAATATATAAGTATTAAAGTATTAAAGTATTAAAGTATTAAAGTATTAATTTAAAAAATTTAAAACTGCTAAACACAATGACTAAATTAATTAAAACCGAACAGGAATGGCGTAAACAGCTGAGTGAATTAGATTACCAGGTCACTCGACAAGCTGCCACAGAACGTGCTTTTACAGGCAGATATTGGGACTTAGAATCAAGCGTATTAGGTGTTTACCACTGTATATGTTGCGATACCGCTTTATTTAAAAGTAATACTAAATTTGATGCGGGCTGTGGTTGGCCTAGCTATTTTGCAGCGATTAACAATACGGTGATTACTGAAATTGAAGAACAAAGCTATTTTTACGGAATGCGGCGTATTGAAATTACCTGTACGCGGTGTAATGCCCATTTAGGACACGTGTTTTCTGATGGCCCAGAACCAACAGGTTTAAGGTATTGTGTTAATGGGTCGGCACTAAGCTTTAAGCCCACTGTATAATTTATTTTAGCCCTCACTTATTTTATATTTTTTATATTTTTTATATTTTTTATATTTATAAACGTATTATTTACCATATTTGTAAACTTAACAACCCATTAATATTATTACTATTTTCGTATGAAACAACTTCTTGAGTTATTGCCTATCGCAGCATTTTTAGTAAGCTATATTTTATTTAAAGATATTTATATCGCTACCTATTGTTTAATTGCAGCAACCATTTTACAGTTATTAATACTCAAATTAACGCGTCAAAAAATAACTTCAATGCAGTGGATATCAGCAGGTGTAGCCCTTTTATTCGGTGGATTAACTGTATTATTACGTGATGAAACCTTTGTTAAAATTAAACCGACTATCGTCTATATAGCCAGCGCTGTGGGATTTTTTATAAGTAATTATTTTTTCAAAAAAAATTTAGTCAAAGCAACTTTAGGTATGGCACTTAATCCGCCAGAAAACACTTGGGCTAAACTGAATACTCTTTGGATATTCTTATTTTTAGTTATGGCGGCAGCTAACACCGCATTGGCTTATACCGTTACTACAGAGGTATGGGCTTGGTCTAAACTATTTTTTGCTGCGACTACTATGGTATTTATAGCCGTACAAGTGTATGTTCTGCGTGCTTATTTGATTGAACAGCCCAATATTAAACAGTCTGATTAATAAAGACTTAACTAATACTTTAATAACGCTTTAACCCATTATGATTCATACTCCATCATCATCTTTAAATCAGGATTCTTTATTTTCTGTTATTGAACAACGAATAAATCAATATTTTTCACCGACTTATTGCCATCTACAAGATGATAGCCATGAGCATGCGGGTCATAGTGGTAGTATAGGGGGTGGTAAGCATTTTTCAATCAGTATGCAATCGTCTGCTTTTATAAACACTACGGCAGTTAAACGGCATCAGATGGTATATGCGGTGCTACACGATTTACTTGACAGTCAGTATGCCGTCAATAATCCAAAACAAGGCTATATTCATGCACTAAAACTGGATTTGTATATTAATTAATTCATTTTTTATTTAAAATAAAATTGTTTTTTAAGTTGCCCTCTCATTATTAATTTATTACTATATTATTTTTCTTTATTATTTTTCTTTATTATTTTTTCACTTTTGAATTAAAATTTTATAGACTTATATTTTTAAGTTTATATATTTTTAAGTTTGTATATTTTAAATTTGTATATGTTTTATATGTACATTTAACTCTAACCACTTCCTATGAAATCAAATTTTAAACACCTTATTCTCGTATCTGCTCTTAGTGCTTTAAGCGTTGCTTGCGCACAAAATGATACTGCTGTAACCACAGTTAATGGCAAACCTTTAAGTAACGTTGTAGTTGATTTTGTAATCAAACAACAAGAAATGAATCAAGCCCAAAATGGCGGAACGGCTGTCAAATTTACTGCTGAACAACGTAAAGACTTAATCAGCCGCATGATTGATATGGAAGTCTTAGCACAAGATGCTGTAAAGAAAAAGTTGGGCGGTAAAGATTTAGAGACTGAACTGTCTTTAGCGAAAACTCAATTTTTAGTGCGTGCAGCTATCAAGTCGTTCAAAGATAAAAATCCAATTACTGATGCACAAGCGCAAGCAGAATATGACAAACAAATTGCTACATCAGGTAATAAAGAATATAAAGCTCGTCACATTTTATTAGACGATGAGGCACAGGCCAAAGATGTAATCGCTAAATTAAAAGCAGGCGAATCATTTGAATCCCTTGTAAAGTTAAGTAAAGATACAGGTTCTATTGAACAAGGGGGTGACTTAGGATTTGCAATGGCCAATAATTATGTTAAGCCCTTTGCAGATGCATTAACTGCACTCAAAAAGGGTGAATCAAGTGCTGAACCTGTCAAAACAGAGTACGGCTTTCATATCATTGAACTAACTGACATACGCGATGCAACACCGCCTGCATTTGCTGAAACGAGTGCACAAATTAAAGAAAGTTTGCTTGGACAAAAACTAGAGGCTTACCAAAAAGAGTTACGTAAAGCAGCAGTCATTAAATAGTACATAATGTAAACACCATAAATAGCTAAAGATAGCGAGATAGCGTTAAATTTTAACTTAAACTTTAACGCTGTCTGATTTATTATTAGCAACGGTATAGGCACTAGCAACTATCAGTAGTTGTACGCCAGCTAACATTAAAAAAACTTCATGGCTTAAATGATGGTCTATCATCCAACCACAGACCATAGGGCCTACGGACGAACCCACATCAGCACCTGAATACACCAAACCGTATACTCTACCTGTAGCACCTTTAGGTATACTACGCTTCATCAGCATATCGCGTGATGGTGTCGCCAAACCATGAACAAAACCCATTATTGCAATAATAATCAATGCAATAAATGGGGACGCTAAATTAAATCCAATACACAAAGCACCCATTGCACTGACAAAATAAGCCCAGCCAACCTGCTTGTCGTTACGTGGAATATGTATTACCAACCACCCACCAGCTATCATACCAATAGCACCGCATATTAAGAACATAGTAGCAATTATGCCAATAATGTTAGATGAGTATTGGTAATATTGCTTCATTAAAGTTACACCAAACGATTGAAAGCTACTAAATGCTAAACTAATTAAAGCAAAAAATAAAAATGATATCCATACATTAGGCCATTTTAAAAAACTAAACCTGTTTTCAATACGGCTTATGTGATTACTTGCTTGAGTTAATGACGGACTTAGGTGTACTGAAGTATACATATAATCTCTACCCCACCATAATATTATTAGTACAAATGTAGTTAAGCCTGCTGCTGCCTGTAAGGCGTGTCGCCAGCCAAAATAATTTGCTAAAATAGTTAAAAAAACGGTCGCTAATGCCCATCCTAAATGACCACTCAAACCATGAACAGTAAATGCATACCCTAGACGGTTTGAGCTAACACGGTTATTTAAAATAGTAAAGTCAGCAGGGTGAAAAACACTATTGCATAATCCAGCTATCACCACACCAAGAATAAATGTCATATAACTAGATGCCATTGACAATATAAGTGCTGCAATAATAAAGCCTGCCATAGCAGCTATTATTAAAGGCCGCGAACCCAATCGGTCTACTAAAAAACCTGCTACAGTCTGTGTTAAAGCAGATATCATAAAAAATAAAGTGACTAAAAAACCTAATTGAGCGTAAGTAAAGCCAAAATCTATATTTAGATATAAAAAAAGTGGTACTAAAATCAGATGGAAGAAATGCGACATACTGTGTGCTAAACCGACTAAAAAAATTGTTTTAACATCTTGGGCTAATGTGAAAGTCAAATGTGTATGAGTCATAAAATAGTCATAAAATAAATAAATTTAATGTATAAATAATAAATAATAAATAATAAGTAATAAATAATAAATAATAAGTAATAAGTAAAACCCTAAACTATATCTTTTTTTATATATAAAAAACTGTCACTATTATGATTTATTTTTGCTCTATGTGTGGTCATTCAACGCAACGTATTATTCCAGCAGGTGATACACATCAACGAGATGTATGTACTCAAACACAATGTGCTTTCATACACTACGAAAACCCTAAAATAATTGTGGGTACTTTACCAATATGGAAGAATAAAGTACTGTTGTGTAAACGTGCCATAGAACCACGCAAAGGTTACTGGACACTGGCAGCAGGCTTTATGGAGATGGGTGAAACGTGTGAACAAGGCGCACACCGTGAAACTTTAGAGGAAGCAGGTGCTCAAGTAAAACTACGCCAATTATTAGCAGTGTTAAGCCTTCCTCATACCAGCCAAGTTCATTTATTTTATAGCGCTGACTTAATAGATGGTGTTTTTGAAGCAGGCCTAGAAAGTTTAGAGGTCGCTTTATTTTCATACGAAGATATTCCTTGGACAGAACTGGCTTTTGCAACAGTTACACGGACATTAGAGCATTATTTTTCACACGCAGATACACCCAATATGACACAATTAGTAGCCACTATTGCCCCAATGAATACAGATTAATCTGTCCATAAAGCCTGAATGGCTGCACTAACCGCAATAGCGGCTGTTTCTGTACGAAAAATACGCTTTCCAAAAGTAATGCGTTGACTACCGACTGCTTCCAGTTGTAATAATTCAGCATCAGACCACCCGCCCTCTGGCCCTACCCATAGAACAACTGGGTGTGGACTTTGATTAGTACACCATGATTGTAGTGAAATGCCATCCTCGGGGTGCAACAACAAATGAGTCATTTTAATTGTATTGCTAGACTGTAAATTATCAAATCGTTTTAAAGCCATACTCAAAGACAAGGGTGTATTTATTTGCATAACGCGGTTGCGACCGCATTGTTCACTGGCAGCCACAGCAATTGCCTGCCAATGAATTAAGCGTTTAGCTGCCCGTTCAGTGTCTAAGCGAGTAACACTACGGCTTGCGGCAATGGGCTGACAAGAAACAGCCCCTAACTCCACCGTTTTTTCTATCACCCAATCCATTTTATTAGGTTCAATTAGGCTTTGTGCTACGGTAATTGAAAATGGTAATTCCACCATAAAATCTTCGTCCACAGGTGTCTGTAAATCAACTTTTGCATAATTATTACATAATTCCACAACAATACCCTGCCATACTACAGAACAGCCATTAAATAGCTGCACAGTATCACCTTGTTTTAAACGCAAAACACACATATGGTGTGCTATATTTTTAGGTATTTCAACTAAGCCTACTTTTAATAAATATTTGGGTATATTGGGTAAAAAGAAACGGGGTATACGGGGTATATTTAATGTTTTTTTAATAGGTACACTATTCATAATATATTCATAATATATTCATAATACATTCATAATATTTACTGTTTACTATATTTATTAATATCGACTACTCACTACTTAAAACATATATTTTATAAATATGTGTTTATACTGTAATGATGCGTTGTAACAGTGCTTTTTGGTTAAAATAAATTTTATAATTGTTTCCAATTTATTATTTATTATTTATTATTTATTATTTATTATTTAATTTTCATTACTTAGTTTTTACTCTTTATTTTTAATTTTTTAATTTTTTAATTTTATTTAGCGAACATCACTTACATTCTATGAAATTTACCCCCTTTAAAGTTGTAATTACAGTATTTATACTACTTTTATTTATCAGTTTAGCCGTATTTTTTACACGCTTTAACATTGCTATTACAGCTAAAACCGTTAAACCTGTTGTAATAGAAAGTATAGCTAAATTGAGTAAGCCTGCCTTGACAGTCTCTGTTATTCAACCAGAATATCAAACTTTAATAGAACACTTTTTTGCTAATGGTACTGTTGGTTCATGGCAAGAAGCCAGCGTTAGTGCAGAGGTTTCAGGCTTAAAATTGATAGATATTAATGCTTCAGTGGGCGACAGCGTAAAAAAAGGACAAATATTAGCTCACTTTGATAACTCAACTTTAAATGCAGAAATTATAGCAATTAAAGCACAAGTGACCGAGGCACAAGCTAATAGTGATGAATCACGCAACAATGCGAATCGGGCGCGTGAATTAGCAAAACAGGGGTTTTATAGCAATCAAGGTGTTAGCCAAGTGCTGGCTCAAGAGAAGTCGGCATTAGCCCGTTTAGAATCAGCGAGAGCGAATTTAGTTATTCAAAAATTGCGTTTAGACCGTACTGTTTTGCGTGCCCCTGATAGCGGTATTATCACTGCACGCACCGCAACTATCGGCAGTGTTGTGGCTACAGGAATGGAGTTGTTTCGTATGAACCGCTTAGGTCGCTTAGAATGGAAAGCCGAAGTCACTAGTGCCGAACTACCCTTAATTAAACGTGATAATACCGTTACCATAGAAGATAACAACCTACCCCCTACAGTGATTGCAACAGGAAAATTCAGGGAAATTGCTCCTAATTTAGATCCACAAACTAAAAATGCTATCGTTTATGTGGATATATTACCAGGCAGCACTCTAAAAGTTGGGCAATTTGTACGCGGGTATTTTTCTGGTAATAGTAAAAAATCTTTAATTATTCCTAGTAGTAGTATTGTGTTACGTGATGGTTTTAACTCGGTATTTGTTTTAAAAAATACAAACAATAATACTGCTGTACAAAACCAAGAAAACCTTAACAAGGTATCGCAAGTAAAAATAGAAACTGGGCAACGCGAAAAAAATTCAATTGAAGTCCTATCGGGCTTGTCTGCAACAGATCAAATAGTAGCCACAGGAGCAGCTTTTTTAAGCGATGGTGATACCGTGAAAGTAATTGCACCATGAGTAATAATAATATTAATACTTATCGTACTGACACTAAACAATCTACTCAATCTACTTCTAATTCTAGTGGTGGCTTTAATTTGTCCGCATGGTCAATTCGCAACCCTATTCCTGCGATTATGTTGTTTGTATTATTGACTTTGGCTGGAATAATGAGTTTCGTGTCTATGAAAGTGCAAAACTTCCCTGATTTAGATGTCCCGATGATTAGTGTAGTAGCGAATTTACCAGGGGCATCACCTGAACAGTTAGAAACAGAAGTTGCAAGAAAAATTGAAAATAGCTTGGCTAATATTCAAGGTATAAAGCATATTTATACCAAAGTTCAAACAGGCACTGTTATTATTACAGCTGAGTTTGCCCTTGAAAAATTAAGCCAAGAAGCACTTGATGAAGTACGTACTGCCGTTAGCCGAGTCCGAAGCGACTTACCAACCGACTTGCGTGAACCGCTGATTAATAAATTAGATTTTTCGGGCTCACCTATTTTAGCGTATGCGATTAGTTCACCGACTATGGACGATGAAGCACTAAGCTGGTTTGTTGATAATACAGTCGGGAAAAAATTATTGTCTGTCAAAGGTGTTGGCAATGTAGCCCGCGTAGGGGGCGTTAACCGTGAAATTACTATCACAATTATCCCTGAAAAAATACAAGCTTTGGGGGCAACTATTGCTGAAATTAACCGTAGCTTAAAGCAAAATCAAACTGAAACGTCTGCAGGGCGAAGTAATTTAAATAATCAAGAACAAACAATTCGCACGTTAGGGCTAGTTGAAACAGCTAAAGAGTTAGAAAATTTACCGATTGCTTTAAACAATGGCCGTACTGTATTGCTGAAACAATTAGCAACAATCCGTGATACTGTAAGTGAAGCCCGTTCAGCGGCATTACTCAATGGTAAACCAGTTGTTGGCTTTGAGATTGTTCGCAGCAAAGGGGCTGGTGAATTAGAGGTAGGCAAAGGCGTAGTCGCTGCTTTAGCGGCTTTGAAAAACACCCACCCTGACTTAACCATCACGCCCGTATTTGATTTTGTTAAGCCCATTGATGAAAATTATGAGGGTTCTATGCTTGCTCTTTACGAAGGTGCATTATTAGCTGTTATAGTGGTGTTTTTATTTTTACGCGACTGGCGTACCACGTTTATCTCGGCTGTTGCATTGCCTTTGTCAGTTATTCCCGCCTTTATTGGTATGCACTATTTTGGCTTTAGCTTAAACGTTATTACCTTGCTCGCACTTAGCTTAGTGGTGGGTATTTTGGTAGATGATGCGATTGTAGAAGTGGAAAATATCGTACGGCACTTGCGTATGGGAAAAAGCCCTTATGAAGCAGCGATGGAGGCGGCTGATGAAATTGGTTTAGCAGTTATTGCAACGACATTTACCCTAGTCGCTGTTTTTTTACCTACGGCTTTTATGACAGGAATTGCGGGTAAATTTTTTAAGCAATTTGGTTGGACTGCTTCATTAGCCATTATGGCTTCATTACTAGTTGCCCGTGTACTTACACCCATGATGGCAGCTTATATGCTCAAGCCTTTGGTCGCAGGTGAAGAAAAAAATGGCCTAATAACGCGTTATTATCTAAAGGCTGCTGCATGGTGTTTAGAATACCGTTGGTGGACTATGTTAGCAGCCGCCTTGTTTTTTGCAGGCTCAATCGCACTCGTACCTTTACTACCCACAGGTTTTATTCCTGCGGAAGACTCTTCACAAACACAAGTTAAATTAGAACTACCACCTGGAACGTCTTTAACCACAACCATTGCAGTTGCTGAACATGCCAGAAAGTTAGTTGCTAAAGTACCTTACGTTCAGGCCGTATATACCACTATCGGCGGTGGATCTGCTGGCAATGATGCTTTTTCTGGTGCTGGATTTTCTGAAGTACGTAAAGCAACTTTAACCTTGATATTAGCACCACGCAATCAACGTAATATTCGTAAACAAGCGATTGAAGCACACATACGTACAGTAATGACTCACGTTGCGGGTGTACGTTTTACCGTTGGATTAAGTGGTTCTGGTGAAAAATATGTGCTGGTATTAGCCAGTGACGATTCAATGGCGTTGTCTACAGCGGCGGCGGTCGTAGAAAAAGATTTGCGTACGATTAGCGGTTTAGGTGCAGTGACTTCCAGCGCTTCTTTGGTGCGACCAGAAATTATTATGCGTCCTAATAAAGCACGGGCTGGCGAGTTAGGCGTTAGCACAAGCAGTATGGGTGATACTTTGCGTATAGCGACATCAGGTGATTATGATTTTACTTTATCAAAACTAAATTTATCGCAAAGGCAAATTCCGAT